>NZ_JBHXBO010000249.1:0-5892 GCF_042726775.1 Oerskovia sp. NPDC060287 | reverse complement strand
GCCTTGATGGACCCGGCAGGGCTGATGTGGTCGGTCGTGACCGAGTCGCCCAGCTTCGCCAGCACGCGGGCACCCGAGATGTCGGTGACCGGCGACGGCTGCGCCGACATGCCCTCGAAGTACGGGGGCTTGCGGACGTAGGTGGACTGCTCGTCCCACTCGAACGTGTTGCCCTCGGGGGTCGACAGGGCGCGCCAGCGCTCGTCACCCGTGAAGACGTCCGCGTAGTCCTTGGTGAACATCGCACGGTCGATCGAGGAGTCGATCGTCGCCTGGACCTCTTCCGGCGTGGGCCAGATGTCGCGCAGGAAGATCGGCGAGCCGTCCTCGTTGCGTCCCAGCGGGTCGTGCTCGAAGTCGAACTCCATGGTGCCCGCGAGGGCGTACGCGATGACCAGCGGCGGGGAGGCCAGGTAGTTCATCTTGACATCGGGGTTGATGCGACCCTCGAAGTTGCGGTTGCCCGAGAGCACCGAGACGACCGACAGGTCGTGCTCGTTGACGGCCTCGGAGACCTTCTCGTCGAGCGGGCCCGAGTTACCGATGCAGGTCGCGCAGCCGTAGCCCACGAGGTGGAAGCCGAGCTTCTCGAGGTAGGGCCACAGGCCCGCCTTCTCGTAGTAGTTCGTGACGACCTGCGAGCCCGGTGCCATGGAGGTCTTGACCCACGGCTTGGCCTCCAGGCCCTTCTCGACGGCCTTCTTCGCGAGCAGCGCCGCGGCGAGCATCACGGACGGGTTCGACGTGTTGGTGCACGACGTGATCGAGGCGATCGCGACCGCGCCGTGGAACAGGTCGAACTGCTTGCCGTTGGTGTCCGTGACCGGGACGGTCCGGCGCCCGTTGGCGTGGATCGCGGGCGAGTCGGAGGCCGGGAAGGACTCCTTCTCGGCCTCGTCGACCACGTCGACGACCTCGGGGGCGTAGGTCGGCAGGTCGCGGGCGAAAGCCGACTTGGCGTTCGACAGCTCGATGCGGTCCTGGGGACGCTTGGGACCGGCGATCGAGGGGACGACCGTCGAGAGGTCGAGCTCGAGGTACTCGGAGAAGACCGGCTCGACGTAGCTCGGGTCGGTCGGGTCGAGCCAGAGGCCCTGCTCCTTGGCGTAGGCCTCGACGAGCGCGAGCTGCTCCTCGGAACGACCCGTCAGGCGCAGGTAGTCGACCGTGACCGAGTCGATCGGGAAGATCGCGGCGGTCGAGCCGAACTCGGGGCTCATGTTGCCGATCGTGGCGCGGTTGGCCAGCGGCACGGCCGCGACACCGGCGCCGTAGAACTCGACGAACTTGCCGACGACGCCGTGCTGGCGCAGCATCTGCGTGATCGTGAGGACCACGTCGGTCGCCGTGACGCCCGAGGGGATCTGGCCGCTGAGCTTGAAGCCGACGACGCGCGGGATGAGCATCGAGACGGGCTGGCCGAGCATCGCTGCCTCGGCCTCGATGCCGCCCACGCCCCAGCCGAGCACGCCCAGGCCGTTGACCATGGTCGTGTGCGAGTCGGTGCCGACGCACGTGTCGGGGTACGCACGGAGCACACCGCCGACCTCGCGCGTCATGATGGTGCGCGCCAGGAACTCGATGTTGACCTGGTGGACGATGCCGGTGCCCGGGGGGACGACCTTGAAGTCGTCGAACGCCGTCTGGCCCCAGCGCAGGAACTGGTAACGCTCGTGGTTGCGCTGGTACTCGAACTCGACGTTGCGCTCGAACGCGTCACGGCGACCCGCGACGTCGATCTGCACCGAGTGGTCGATGACCATCTCGGCGGGAGCCAGCGGGTTGATGCGCGACGGGTCGCCACCGAGGTCCGCGACGGCCTCGCGCATGGTCGCGAGGTCGACGACGCAGGGGACGCCCGTGAAGTCCTGCATGATGACGCGACCCGGCGTGAACTGGATCTCGGTGTCAGGCTGAGCGTCCGGGTCCCAGGCGGCGATCGCGCGCACGTGGTCCGCGGTGATGTTCGCGCCGTCCTCGGTGCGCAGGAGGTTCTCGGCGAGGATCTTCAAGCTGTACGGGAGGCGCTCGGCGCCTTCTACCGCGGAGAGGCGGAAGATCTCGTACGAGTTCTCACCGACCTCCAGTGTTCCCTTCGACCCGAACGTGTCGACGCTGCTCACGGTTGCTCCTTCTACCTGGCGAGGGTGGGTGACGACCACCTCGCCTAGGGCACCGCGCGGGCTCTGTGGCCCACGTCGCACGCCCGACGTGGCAGGTCGTCGGATGACGATCAAGATGGTTCTGGGGGCTTTGCCCAGCGTACGCCGGGCCGGGCGACGCACCGAAATGCCGCCGACACACAGCATACCGCATTTATCTTGACGTCAAGATATTCACGCGCGGTGCCACCGCAGGAGCCACGGGACCAGGAACCGGTACACGGCCTCGATCGCGGCCCAGCCCACGAGCACGGCGACGGTGATGACCACGGCCTCCTGCGCCGTCGGGACCTGCAGCGCGAAGAAGTCCCGGACCCACGGGACCGCCACGGCGAGCGCCGCGCACGCCGCGAGCGCCGCGATCAGGAGAAGCTTCCACCCGTTGAGCGGCCTCGCCTGGATGCCCACGACCCACAGCGAGACGCCGATCAGCACGAGCGTCGAGGCCGAGCGTGCGTCGCCCGTCCCCACGAGCGGCCGCAGGTACCCGTAGACGAGCAGGATGACCGCCCCGATCACGACCCCCGCGGGGATCGCGAAGCTCAGCACCCGGCGCAGGAAGCCCGCGACATAGCGCCGGTTGTTGGGCGGCAGCGCGAGGAAGAACGCCGGGATGCCGATCGTCAGCGAGCCGGCGATGGTCATGTGGCGCGGCAGGAACGGGTAGGGCCACACGAGCAGCACCACGGCCACCGCGAGGATCGCCGCGTACGTCGTCTTCGCGAGGAACAGGCTCGCGACCCGCTCCATGTTGGCCATGACCCGCCGCCCCTGCCCCAGGACGCCGGGCAGCGTCGCGAACCGCCCGTCGACCAGCACGACCCGGGCGACGGCCTTGGTCGCCGGGGCACCGTTGCCCATCGCGATCCCGAGGTCGGCGTCCTTGAGCGCCAGGGCGTCGTTGACGCCGTCGCCCGTCATGCCGACCACGTGGCCGCGCGACTGGAGCGCGTGCACGATCGCGCGCTTCTGCTCGGGCGTCACGCGCCCGTAGACGTCGTGCGCGTCGACGACCTCGGCGAGCTCGGCAGGGTCCTCGGGGAGCCGGCGCGCGTCGAAGCCCTCGACCCGTTCGCCGTCGCCGTGCAGCGCGACCTTGGTCGCGATGGCCGCGACCGTGTCCGGGTTGTCGCCCGAGATGACCTTGGCCCGGACGCCCTGACGGCGGAAGTACTCGAGGGTCTGGGCCGCGTCGGGGCGGATGCGCTCGCCCAGCACCGCGAGCAGCGCGGGCACCAGGTCGTCCGGGAGCGGCGCCTCGGTCGCCGGGAGCCCGGACGGGGCGTGCGCGAGCAGGACCACGCGCGCGCCGGTGTCGGCAGCCTCGCGGACCTCCGCGAGCGCCGCGGTCGCGGGGGCGTCCGCACGCCCCGCGAGCAGGATCTCGGGGGCGCCCAGCACGAACGCGCCCGCGCCCGTGCGCAGCGCGCTCCACTTGCGGGCCGAGGAGAACGGGACCGAGTCGAGCACCGCTGCGCCCTCGACGTCCGTGAGCCCCTCGGCGAGAGCCTGCGACGTCGCGTTGCCCTCGGGGTCGGCCGCGACGGCCGCGAGCGCCTCCCGGGCGCCCTCGACGTGCGCGAGCGCGCGCAGCTCGTCCAGTGCCACGTGCCCGTCGGTGATGGTGCCGGTCTTGTCGAGGCACAGCACGTCGACGCGCGCGAGGATCTCGACCGCGGGCAGCTCCTGGACCAGGACCTCCTGGCGCGCGAGGAGCATCGCGGCGATGGCGAAGTTGAGCGAGGTCAGCAGCACGAGCCCCTCGGGGATCATCCCGACGACGCCCGCCACGGCCGCGACCACGCCGTCGCGCCACGTCCCGTCGGCGATCGACTCGCGCACGCCGCCCGTGTAGTAGAGCTGGCTCCAGAACAGCAGGAGCGAGATGGGCACGATCCCGATCGAGACGACCTTGAGGATCTTGTTGACCCCCTCGCGCAGCTCCGAGCGTACGACCGAGAACTTCTTGGCCTCGGCCGTGATGCGCTGCGCGTACCCGGCCTCGCCCACCCGGACCACACGGCACACCGCGTGCCCCGCCACCACGGACGAGCCCGAGAGCACCTCGTCGCCGACCGCCTTGTGCACGGGGCGCGACTCGCCCGTGAGCATGGACTCGTCGACCTCGAGCCCCGTGGCCTCGAGGACCTGGGCGTCGGCCGGCACCTGGTCGCCGATGCTCACGAGCATCACGTCGTCGAGCACCACCTCGTCGAGCGCGACCTCCTGCTCGGTCCCGTCACGCACGACGCGCGCCGAGGGGGCGGTGAGGATCGAGAGCCGGTCGAGGGTCCGCTTGGCGCGGTACTCGGTGACGATCCCGATCCCCGCGTTGATGACCACGACGAACCCGAAGACCGCGTCGGGCCAGCGGCCCGTGAGGAGCACGAGGGTCACGGCGATCGCGAGGATCAGGTTGAAGAGCGTGAAGACGTTGGACCGCAGGATCGCGCTCAGCGAGCGCGAGGTCGCCTGCGAGGTGCGGTTGGTCTGCCCGGCCTCGACGCGCGCTGCCACCTCCTGGGCGCTCAGCCCGCGGTGACCGGCGGTCGCGGTGCCCGACGACGGAGCGCCCGGTGGGCGGTCGGGTCCGGTCGCGGGGGCGCCGTCGTCGGCAGAGGTGCTCACCCGTCGATTGTGCCCGTCAGCGCCGGTTCTGCCCTGTCGGAGCGGGGTGCAGCCCGCCGGAGCGGGTCAGAGCCACTTGTGGCGCTTGAAGATCAGGTAGAGCGCGAACCCCATGGCGACCATGGCCGCGACCGCCGCCGGGTAGCCGAGGCCCCAACCGAGCTCGGGCATGCGCTCGAAGTTCATGCCGTAGATCGTGCCGACGAGCGTGGGTGCGAAGAGGATCGCCGCCCAGGACGAGATCTTCTTGACCTCCTCGCCCTGGGCGAGGCTCGTCTCCGACAGTCGGCGCATCTCCTCGTTCTGGTGCTGGGCCACGAGCGTGGCCTGGACCATGAGCGCGTTCTGCAGGAGGACCCGGAACGAGTCGGCCTGCTCGGCGAGGCGCAGCGAGTGGTCGAGCACGTCGCGCAGGTTGCGCTGGAGCTCGATGTCGACGCCGTACTTCTCCGAGCCGCGCTCGAGCGACTGGAGGATGCCCACGACGGGATGGGTGGCCCGCTGGAAGGCGATGACCTCGCGCGAGAGCTCGTAGATGCGCCGAGAGACGGCCGGGTCCCCGCTGAAGAGCTGGTCCTCGATCTCGTCGATGTCGTTCTGCAGCCCCGCGACCACGGGGGCGTACTCGTCGACGACCTGGTCGAGCACCGCGTAGAGGATGGCCTCGGGACCGAGCCGCAGGAGCTCGGGCGTCGACTCGAGCCGACGGCGGACGGCCCCCACGTCCGGCGACTCGGCGTGCCGGACCGTGACGACGAAGTCTGGGCCCACGAAGACGTGCAGCTCACCGAACTCGACCCGCTCCTCGGCATCGAGATAGCGGGCCGGGCGCAGGACCACGAAGAGGTTGTCGTCGTAGCGCTCGAGCTTGGGGCGCTGATGGGCTGCGATCGCGTCGTCGACCGCGAGGTGGTGCAGCGAGAGCTCCTCGGCGACCGCGCGGATCTCGGCCTCGCTCGGCCGGTACAGACCGACCCATGCGAGCCCGTGCCGCTCACGCATGGTCTCGAACGTCTCGTCGAGGCTCGACGGGTTGGCCGTGCGCCGCCCGTCGACGTAGACCGCGTTGTCGACGATGCCCATGCTGGTGGCCCTCCTCAGG
>NZ_JBHXBO010000248.1:0-5914 GCF_042726775.1 Oerskovia sp. NPDC060287 | reverse complement strand
CCCCTGATCCGCGCGGATCAGGGGCATCAACTCACTTCTCGGCGCAGGGGCTCGCGGAAGACGCTCAGTCCTGGACCACCCGCGCCAGCGCGTCGAGCGCCGCGAACGGGTCGTCGGGCCGGTCCGGGTCGGGGCTCGTGGGAACGACCACCACGCTGCTGACCCCGTTCGCCTCGAGCGCGGACAGCCGCGCCCGGACGACGTCGGGGGGCCCGACGATCGCGAGCTGGTCGATCCACTCGTCGGGCAGCGCCCGGGAGAACTCCTGCGGGGTCGGCGTCGAGTCGCGCAGCTCCCGGAACGCGGCCGCGAACGGGAGCGGGTCGATCTGCGCGGTCCAGTCCGCGGCGCCGAACGTGGCCAGTGCGGGCCGGACGATCTCGCGGGCCGCTGCGACGTCGTCGTGCACCACGGCGAGGCTGAACGCGACGAGCGTGTGCTCGGGCGGGGCGCTCGTGCCCGCCGCGGCCTGGCCTCGTCCGACCGCCGCGCGGACCGTCGCCAGGTACTCGGGGGTCACGGGCATGTCGAGGATCGTGCCGTCTGCGACGCGGCCCGCGACCTCCAACGACCGAGGTCCGCGCACCCCGTTGAGGACGGGCGGGGCTACCGCCGGAGGGCTGTACAACGCAACATCATCGAGTTGTACGTAGCGTCCGTCGACGCTGAGACGCTCGCCGTGCAGGAGGGCACGGACCGCGCCCGTGGTCTCCTCGAGCAGGGTCAGCGGGCTCTTGGGCCACACGCCGATCTGCCGCATCCACCCGGGCATCCCGTGACCGATCCCCAGCAGCAGCCTCCCGGGGTGGAGCTCGGCGAGCGTCCCTGCCTCGAGCGCGGTCATGGCCGGGCTGCGGACGGCAGCCGGCAGGATCCCGATACCCACGCGGATCGACTGCGTCCGGGCCAGGATCGTCGCGGCCTGTGCGATCCCTCCCCGGAAGAAGCAGTCCTCGACCACCCAGATCTCGTCGAGGCCGATCTCCTCGGCACGCAGCGCGAACGGCAGCAGGTCGGCGATCGGCAGGTCGCGCGGGACGATCACGCCGAGGCGGGGACGGGGCACGGTGGTTCTCCTTCGAACGGTCGGGCTTCTGGGGAAGTCAGGGGGCGACGAGCCATGCGGGGGAATCCTCGCACCCCTTCGGGGCGACGGCGTCGGTCAGGCCACCCGGACCGACCTCCCCGCCACCGAGCGAGATCGGGTCGCCGTGGATGAGCGCTCCCCGTCACGGACGGCCCGCGTCCCCGTCAGTCGAGCGAAGCGTCGAAACCGGTGGTGCGGAGGATCCTCGCGGGAACCCCCGCGACGATCGTGTCAGCCGGGACGTCCTTCGTCACGACCGCCCCGGCGCCGACGATCGCACCGTCACCGATCGTCACGCCGGGGACGACCGTGACCGCGGCGCCGAGCCAGACCTTGCGCCCGATCCTGATGGGTGACGGCACCATGTCGGCCCGGCGGGCGGGGTCGACGGCATGGTTCAGGGTCGTCAGGGTGCACCCGTGCCCGACGAGGGTCCCGTCCCCGATCGTGATGCCCCCGGTGTCCTGGAAGCGGCAGCCGCTGTTGAGGAACACGTCCTTGCCCAGGGTCAGGTTCTTGCCGAACTCGCAGTAGAACGGCGGGAAGACCGTGACCGACTCGTCGACGACGACCCCCGTCAGCCGGGAGAGCAGCGCGCGCACGTCGTCGGGCGTGCGGTACCCGGAGTTGAGCTCGGCCACGACCTGCAACGCCTCCTGAGCCGCTCCGTGCATGAAGGCGTGCTGCTCGGACCCGCCCTCGATGAGCCCGCCGCGGTTCACGTGGTCCAGAAAGTCCTCGAGGTCCATCCTTCGATCCTGCCACGCCTCGAACGAGCGGGAATTGCCCTGGCCCGCCCCGACCCGGCGGGCCTACCGTCGAGGGCATGACCCCGACACCAGCAGCCTTCGCCGCGCTCGACGACCACCTGCGGCAGGCCGCCGCGCGGGACGAGCTCTCGGGCGTCGTGCTCGTGTCCCAGGACGGCGGGACCCTCTTCGAGGGGGCCTACGGCGTGGCCTCACGACGCTGGGCCGTCCCCGTCAAGGCCTCGACGCGCTTCGACGTCGCCTCGGTGACCAAGCTCTTCACGTCGGTCGCGGTCCTCCAGCAGGTCGCCGCGGGGACTCTCGACCTGGATGCCTCGATCCACGACCACGTCGACCTCGACGGCACCCGGATCCCGCGCGAGGTCACGTTGCGGCACCTGCTCTCGCACACCTCGGGCATCGCGGACGACGCCGACGAGGAGGCGGGGGAGTCCTACGAGGCCCTGTGGGTCGACAAGCCGAGCTACTCGGTCACGCAGACCGCGGACTTCCTGCCGCAGTTCGTCCACAAGACCCCGACGTTCCCTGTGGGCGAGGGATGCCGCTACTGCAACGTGGGCTACGTCCTGGCGGGCCTGGCCCTCGAGCACGCCACGGGCCTCACCTACCGCGACTACGTCCGCGAGCACGTCTTCGCGCGCGCGGGCATGACGTCGTCGGGCTTCTTCGACATGCGCGACGCGGTCCCGGACGTCGCGGAGGGCTGGGAGCCCGTCCGCGCCGAGGCTCCCGCAGTCCTGGAAGAAGGCATGCCCGACGGCGCCGCGTCCCTCGGCCAGCCTCCCGCCCCGGAGGGCGACGCGCCCCCGATCGTGGGCTGGCGGCAGAACATCTACAGCTACCCGCCCATCGGCTCGCCCGACGGCGGCGCGCACGTGACCGCGGCAGACCTGATCCGCTTCCTCGACGCCGTGCGGGCGGGCGAGCTGCTGCCGCCCGACCTCACGTCCGCGTTCCTGACGCCGCAGGCTTTGCACCACGAGATCGAGGACGCGGGGCCGGGGGAGGCCGCGGCCGTGCACTTCGCGTTCGGCCTCGAGATCGAGGTGACGGCGGACGGGACGGTCCGGTCGTTCTTCAAGGACGGGATCAACACGGGGTCGAGCGCGATCGTGCGGCACTACCCCGGCCCCGGCGGCGCGGCCGGGGTGACGGTCGCGGTCGTGTCCAACAGCGAGGACGGCGCCTGGGACCCCATCAGGCGCCTCGACGCGCTGATCACCGGGGCGTAGCGGGCAGGGCCTGGACCGCCGCGACCGCGGCGTCGACGTTCGGCAGGACCCGCCCGTCGGCGGACAGCGCAGCGAACCACGGCGACGCCTGGGCGGCCGCGAAGGTCGTCGCCGGGACCCGGGCCAGCACGAGCGTGCAGCCGATCCCCGCGAGCTGTCGGTCGAGGTCCGTGAGGCCGTCCAGGACGGTCGAGGTGATCCCGCGCTGAGCCCCGGCCTCGAGGACGACGGCGCGCGGCGTCGGGCTGCTCGCGCGAGCGACGGCCAGGATCCGTTCGATCGTGGGCCTCGTGTTCGCGGTGTAGAGCCCTGCGTCGAGGTGCAGGACGAGCACGCCCGGGGCGACGTCCGACTCCAGGGCGGCCTCGCGGTCGACCTCGCGGGTCACGGCCGAGGCGTCGGTCGCGTCGTCGTCCGGGGCGGTGCCGCGCTCGACCGGGGCCCAGCCACCCTGCGGCGTCCGGACGAGGGGGACCACGCGAGGTTGGTCGAGCTCGCGCAGCACGAGCAGGAGCGTGAACGCGACACCGACCCCGACGGCCGGCAGGAGTCCTGCGACCAGGCCGATCGCCGTGGTCACGGCCGCGACCGCGAACTCGACGCGGTTGATCCGCCACAGCAGCACGAAGTCGCCGACCTTGATGAGGCTCACGGTCGCGACGACCACCATGGCGCCGAGCGTCGCCTGCGGCAGGTCGTCGAGGACCGGGGCCAGGAAGAGCGCGACGAGGATCGCGAGGGTCGCGGTGACGAGGCCCGCGACCTGGCTCCGGGCACCGGCCCGCAGGCTGACCGCGGTCTGCGAGAAGCCGCCGGCCGGGGGCATGGCGCGGAAGAACGCACCGACGACGGCCGCGACCCCGTTGGCGAGGAGCTCCTGGTCGGGATCGATCTGGGGCTCCTCGGGCCGGCGGACCCCGCGGCCCACGGAGACGGTCTCGAGGAACGCCATGATCGCGATCGCGCTCGCACCCGCGAGCAACGGCCCGACGAGCGACAGGTCCGGCAGCACGGGCAGCGGCAGCCCAGGCGGGATCGGTTCGATGACCGCGACCCCGTGGTCGGCGAGCCCGGCGAACGCCACGAGCAGGATGCCCGCCGCCACGACGACGAGCGGCGCGGGCACCTTGGGAGCTACCCGTCCGAGCGCCAGGAGCACCGTGATGCTCCCGACCGAGAGGGCGACGGTCGCGGGCACCGCCTGGTCAAGGCTGCCGAGCGCCGAGCCGAGCACGTGGAAGAAGCCGGTCGCGTCGGGGTCGGTGGGGACCCCCAGCAGGTGGGGGAGCTGGGCCGCGGCGACGGTCGCGCCCACGCCTGCCTTGATCCCCACGAGCGTGGCCTGCGAGATGTTCTCGACGAGGGAGCCCAGCCGCAGCAGCCGCGTGAGGAGCAGCAGGGCACCCACGAGGAGCGTGAGGGTGGACACGGCCCGGGCGGGGTCGTCGGCACCCGCGGCCACGCCTGCCGCGAGCAGGGTCGAGGCCGACAGGGTGGCGATCGTCGACGTCGTGCTCATGCTCAGGGTCCGCGAACCGCCGAGCAGCGCGTAGACGACGAGCGGGACCATGCAGGTGTACAGGCCGAAGCTCACGGGCAGGTTCGCGATGGTCGCGTAGGCCATGGCCTGCGGCACGACCACGGCCCCGGCCGAGAGCCCGCCGACGACGTCGGCGCGCAGCCACGAGGCGCGGTAGCCGCGCAGCGTGGGGAAGAGCTGGACGCCGGGCGTCGCCGAGCGTGTGTCCCGGGGCCGTGGCGCTGCGGGCGCCGACGTCACGGAGCCTCCACCCCGCCGTGCGGGACTGCCACCGGCGCACCGCCCGTCGCGCCGCCCCGGGGGGCGCTGGGCGGCACCGGGAACACCTGCGACCAGTCGTCGCGCACGCTCACGACGGTCCAGTCCTCGTCGGCGGCGAGGGCCAGTGCCTGCTCGGCTCCCTTGTCGTAGGGAAGGTCGCCGCGGTCCGGGTCGTCGTGGTGGATCAGGACGGCCAGGCCGAGCGGGTGCGCGGACGCGTACCCGAGCATGGGCACGTCCCCGTCGGAGTTGCCGACGGCGAGCACGGGCCGTCGGCCGATCCTGCTCCAGATCCGCACGGGCTTCTCCGGGCCGTCGTCCAGGAAGGAGAACGACGAGCCGTAGACCACGTCACCCTTCTCGGCGTCGTAGGTGAGCCCGAGGCTCGACCCCACGACCTGCTCGGGGGCCACACCGTAGAAGTCCTCGGTGAACGGCCGCATGAAGTCGCGGTCCCCGCCCGAGGTGATGTACGTCGAGAAGCCGTGGTCGCGCAGGAGGTCGAGGAGCTCGCGCATGGGCTGGTAGGTGGCGTACCGGTAGGGCGTGCCGAGGGCGGGGTGCGTCGCCTCGTCGAGGAACTCCCGGACGGCTTCCGCATAGGTGCCGACCGAGCGGCCGGCCTGTGCGGCCACGACGGCCTCGATCAGCACGCCGAGGTCGGAGTCGTCTCCCGCGTAGTGCTTGTCGACCGCGCCGCCCAACCAGGCCAGGTCCCCGGTCGCCGCTGCGCGATAGGGCTGGCGCTCGGCCAGCGCGGGGTCGGAGGCCGCCGCGCGCGCCCACTGCTCGACGAGGAAGTGCAGCTGGACCGGCACGGGCTTCTCCGTCCACAGGGTGCCGTCGTTGTCGAAGACCGCGACGCGCTCGGCCGGGGGGAGCGCGTCGGGGCCGTTCGCGACCCGGTCGACGAGGTCGAGGATCGCGGCCCGAGCGGGGGTGTCACGCCAGGAAGGAAGGGCAGTCATCGGAAGTCCTCTCACGGGGCCGGGTACGGGGACGCCCGGGGCGGTCGGCATCAGGC
>NZ_JBHXBO010000247.1:0-5973 GCF_042726775.1 Oerskovia sp. NPDC060287 | reverse complement strand
GTCCTCCGGGACCCGCCCCTCACCCACGTCCGGCGCGAGGGTGTCTGGGTTGCCCCGCCGGCGAGTGATCGTATACGATTTCAGGACGACTCTGCAGCGAGGGAGCTCATGACGACGCACACGACGACGGCCGGCACCAGCACCGACGACCGTCCGGTCCCCGGGGTCCTCCCCGTCCGGCCCGGCAAGATCATCGCTGTCCACCTGAGCTACGCCTCGCGCGCGGACCAACGGGGCCGTCGACCCGTCGACCCGTCGTACTTCCTCAAGCCGTCGAGCTCGGTCGCGACCTCGGGCGGCGTCGTCGAGCGTCCTGCGGGAACCGAGCTCCTCGCGTTCGAGGGAGAGATCGCACTCGTCATCGGGTCGTCCGCGCACCGGGTCGGAATCGACGAGGCCTGGCAGCACGTCGGGTGGGTCACGGCGGCGAACGACCTGGGTCTGTACGACCTGCGGGCCGGCGACAAGGGGTCCAACCTGCGGTCCAAAGGGCGGGACGGCTTCACGCCGATCGGCCCCGCGCTCCTCGATGCCCGCACGCTCGACCCGGCCGCGCTGCGCGTGCGCGCCTGGGTCAACGGTGTCCTGGCGCAGGAGGACACGACCGACGGTCTGCTCTTCCCGCTGGCACGGATCGTCGCGGATCTCTCGCAGCACCTCACGCTCGAGCCCGGCGACGTCGTCCTCACCGGCACCCCGGCCGGGTCGAGCGTCGTCGTACCCGGCGACGTCGTCGAGATCGAGGTCGACGCCCCGGGGGCACCGGAGGCTCCGAGCACGGGGCGCCTCGTCACCAGGGTGGTCCAGGGTGACGTCGAGCTCGACGGCGCGCTCGGCTCGCTCCCGGTGGTCGACGACACGCAGCGCGCCGAGGCCTGGGGGTCGCGGTCGGCAGCCGGCCTCGAGGCCGAGGCCGACGCCGAGGAAGCGACCGGTGCCCTGTCGCCCGCGCTCCGTGACAAGCTGTCGAGAACTCCTGTCGCGGCCCTGTCGGCGCAGCTGCGTCGGCTCGGGCTGAACAACGTGACGATCGACGGCGTCCGCCCCCTGCACCCCGGCTCGAAGCTCGTGGGCACCGCACGGACCCTGCGCTTCGTCCCCGGCCGGGAAGACCTCTTCGAGAGCCACGGCGGCGGGTACAACGCGCAGAAGCGCGTCTTCGACGCCGTCGGGCCCGGTGAGGTCATCGTGATCGAGGCTCGTGGCGAGACCGGTTCAGGCACCCTCGGCGACATCCTCGCCCTCCGTGCGCACGCGCGCGGTGCCGCCGGGATCGTCACCGACGGCGGCGTGCGCGACGCCGATGCGGTCACCGCGGTCGGCATCCCCGTCTACACCGCGGGCGCGCACCCAGCCGTCCTCGGCCGCAAGCACGTCCCGTGGGAGGCTGACGTCGCTGTCGCCTGCGGGGGGACCACGGTCCAGCCCGGCGACATCCTCGTCGGCGACGCGGACGGTGTGATCGTCGTCCCGCCGCAGCTCGCAGAGGCGGTCGCGTCCGCTGCCCTCGCCCAGGAGGAGGAGGATGCGTGGATCGCCGGACAGGTGGCGGCGGGCAGCCCGATCAAGGGGCTGTTTCCCATGAACGCAGAGTGGAGAGCGAGGTTCGACGCATGGCGCGCGGCACGGTGAACGTCAACAAGGGTCCGAGCAAGTCCCAGGTCGCCTACCAGTGGATCAAGGCGCGCATCGCGAGCCAGGAGTTCACGCCGGGCTACCGGCTGGTGCTCGGGACGATCGCGAACGAGCTCGACATGAGCGTCGTCCCGGTCCGCGAGGCCGTCCGGCACCTCGAGGCCGAGGGCCTCGTGACGTTCGAGCGCAACGTCGGTGCGCGCGTCTCGATGGTCGACGACACCCAGTACCGCTTCGCGATGCAGGCCATCGGCATCGTGGAGAGCGCGGCGACGGCGCTCGCGGCCCCTCACCTCACGGTCGACGACCTGCGTCGTGCACGGGCGGTCAACGAGGTCATGACCCAGGGGCTCGACCGCTTCGACCCCCGAGCGTTCTCGGCTCTCAACCAGCAGTTCCACCACATCCTCTACTCGCGCTGCGACAACCCGCGGCTCCTGGAGATCGTCGAGTCGGAGTGGGCGCGTCTGGGGCACCTGCGCGACACGATCTTCGCGTTCGTCCCCGGCCGGGCCCAGGAGTCGGTGCGGGAGCACGAGGAGATCGTCTCCCTGATCGAACGAGGCGCGCCGATCTCGGAGGTCGAGCAGGCCGTCCGCCGTCACCGTTCGGGCACTCTGGGCGCCTTCCTCAAGCACGAGCACCCCGACGAGGTGCTCAGCGACCCGAGCCTCTGACGGGACCCGACCGCCCGACGGGTCGGGGCGAGCGGTGCCGCACCCACGCCGACCGGAGACCACAGGCACCCGGAGACCGGCGGAACGCGGCGGGTGGCTCGCGACCACGAACGACCGAGCACGACCACGAACGAAGGAGCAAGGATGCTTCCCGCCGAGACGATCATCGCGATCGCCGACGAGCTCGCCGGTGCCGAGCGCACCCGCGGTGTCGTCCCCCGCATCACGGCCCGGTACCCGCAGGCCACGATCGAGGACTCCTACGCGATCCAGGGACTGTGGCGTGACACGAGCCTCGCCGCGGGACGACGCCTCGTCGGGCGCAAGATCGGTCTGACGTCACGGGCGATGCAGGCGGCCACGGGCATCACGGAGCCCGACTACGGCGTCATGTTCGACGACACCGTGTGGGAGAACGGTTCGACCATCCCCTTCGACGCGTTCTCGAACGTGCGCGTCGAGGTCGAGCTCGCGTTCGTGCTGAGGACGCCGCTCGAGGGGCCTCGTTGCACGGTGTTCGACGTCCTGCGGGCGACCGAGTACGTGACGCCCGCGCTCGAGATCCTGAACTCGCACATCGAGCTCGAGGGTCGGACGATCGTCGACACGATCGCGGACAACGCCGCGTACGGGGGCATGGTGCTGGGCGGCAGCCCGACGTCGCCCGACCAGGTCGACCTGCGCTGGGTCTCCGCGCTCCTGTACCGCAACGAGACCATCGAGGAGACGGGCGTCGCCGCAGGGGTGCTCAACAACCCGGCCGCCGGCGTGGCCTGGCTCGCGAACAAGCTCCACCAGCACGGCGCACGGCTCGAGGCGGGCGAGACGATCCTCGCCGGGTCGTTCACACGGCCCATGTGGGTGTCGCGGGGAGACAGCGTGCTGTGCGACTACGGACCGATGGGAACCATCTCGTGCCGCTTCGTCTGAACCCCACGTTCCGTGAGGCCATCGCCCGATCACCTCGCCCGCTCGCGGGGATGTGGGTCTGCACGGGCGAACCGCTCGTCGCGGAGATCTGCGCGGGTGGGGGCCTGGACTGGCTGCTGATCGACATGGAGCACGGGCCCAACGGGCTCGAGTCGGTGCTGGCGCAGCTCCAGGCCGTGGCGGCGTACCCGGTCTCCCCCGTCGTGCGGGTTCCCAGCAACGACGCGGTGGTCATCAAGCAGGTCCTCGACCTCGGCGCCCAGAACCTGTTCGTCCCCATGGTGTCCTCGGCCGACGAGGCGCGCCGGGCCGTCGCGGCGGTCCGCTACCCGCCTCGTGGTCGTCGAGGGGTCGGGTCGGCGCTCGCGCGCTCGGCCCGCTGGAACCGCGTCGACGGCTACCTCGAGCACGCCGACGAGCACGTCTCGCTGTTCGTGCAGGTAGAGACCGTCCAGGGGGTCGAGGCCGCCGGGGAGATCGCGGCGGTCGACGGCGTCGACGGCGTCTTCGTCGGGCCGTCGGACCTCGCGGCGTCCATGGGGCTGCTCGGTCAGCAGACCCATCCCGACGTCACGGCCGCCGTCCTGCGGGCCTTCGACGCGGTCCGTGGGGAGGGCGTCCCCGTCGGCGTCAACGCGTTCGACCCTGCGGTCGCGGACGCCTACCTCGCTGCCGGGGCGACGTTCGTGCTCGTCGGGGCCGACGTCGCGCTCCTCGCGCGCGGCTCCGAGGCGCTCGCGGCTCGCTTCGTCGGCAGGGACGGGGAGAAGCGCGCGAGCTACTGAGGTCCTTGCCGCTCGGTCGGCCGTCGTCGGTGGGTGCTGACCCGACGACGGCCGGCCGCCGGTCAGGCGTCCGGTGAGCGTCGGGCCGGGAGCATGATCCGAGCGAAGAACGCGGAGAGCTCGCCCGTGCTCGTGAGCGGCAGGACGTGGGCGACGTACTGATCGGGTCGGACGACGACGACGGCTCCCAGGCTCCTGTCGACACCGCGTGCCTGGAAGATGTCCTGTGCCGGATCGGTCGCGTAGACCTTCTCGTAGTCGATCAGCCCGAAGGGGCCGACCCTGGGGAGGAAGAGGTCGGGCACGACGCTCAGATCCACCTGGTCGTGCGTCTGCTGGTACACGATCTTGACGTCGAAGACGCTGTCGAGGTCTGCCCCGTCCGGGGTGCAGCGCACGACGGGTGAGTCCGGTGCGGACCCGAGCCATCGGGCCCAGGCGGCCGCAGCGGTGCTCTCGCCCGCGGGGCCGTCGGCGAACGCGTAGATCCGCCAGCGCCCGTCCGCGCGGTGGTGGTGACCGAGGTGGACACCGTTCGCGTCGGCGACGCGGACCACGGGGCACGAGGCGAACCGCTTGCCGACGGGGAAGCCGGCCGCCAGCTCCTGATGGGTGCTCGTGCCGACGAGCACGGAGGGCCGGTAGCGGGTCATGAACCCGGCCGGGAACTCCGCGGTCGCCGTGTAGAAGGCGCCGAGCTCGGCGGGATCCAGCTCCGCCGGGGTCCGCGTCATCATCTCGGCCCAGGTCCGGTCGAAGTCGATGAGGTCCTGGGCGACCTCGTGGCGTTCGGCCGAGTAGGTGTCCAGGATCGACTCGGGGCTGCGTCCCTCGAGCACCTGCCCGAGCTTCCAGGCCAGGTTGAAGCCGTCCTGCATCGACACGTTCATGCCCTGGCCCGCCTTGGCGCTGTGGGTGTGGCAGGCGTCGCCGGCGATGAAGACGCGCGGGGCGCGAGTCCCGACGAGCTCGCCGGGCACGTCGTCGAACCGGTCGGTCAGGCGGTGGGCCACCTCGTACACGCTCGACCAGGCGATGTGCTTCACGTCGAGGGTGTACGGGTGCATGATCTTGTTCGCCCGTGCGATCGCCGCCTCCATGCTCGTCTCGCGGACGGCGCCCCGGTCCTCCTCGTCGGTCTCGCCGAGGTCGACGTACATGCGGTAGAGGAAGCCGCCCTCGCGGGGGATGAGAAGGATGCTGCCGTGCTCGGACTGGATGGCGCACTTGGTGCGGATGTCGGGGAAGTCCGTGACGGTGAGGGCGTCCATCACGGCCCACGCGTGCATGGCCTGGTCCCCCTCCAGCCGCCTGCCGATCGACTGCCGCACGGTGCTGCGCGCACCGTCGCACCCGACGACGTATCTGGCGTGCACGACGCGCAGGTCGCCCTCGGCCCCGGAGGGGGTGTCGGCCGTCCGGCGCAGCGTGACCTCGACCGGATGCCCTCCCTCGTCGGAGATGCCCAGACCGACGAGCTCCCAGCCGTGGTCGGGAACGATCCGCGCAGGTCCGTTCGCGGCGTACTCCGCGAGGTGGTCCAGGACCCGGGCCTGGTTCACGATCATGTGCGGGAACTCGCTGACGCCGTCCGGGTCGTCGACCGTGCGCTGCGTGCGCACGATGCGCGACGGGTCGTCGCGGTCGGGGGCCCAGAAGTTCATGGCCGTGAGCTGGAAGGCCTCGCTGATGATCCGCTCCGCGAAACCGAAGGCCTGGAAGGTCTCGTTGCTCCGTGCCTGGATCCCGTCGGCCTGCCCGATCTCGAGGCGCCCGGAGCGACGCTCGACCAGGCGGGTCGTGACGCCCGGGTACATCGAGAGCTGGGCGGCGAGGATCATGCCTGCGGGTCCGGCGCCGACCACGAGGACGTCGACCTCCTCGGGCAGGTCGTGGGGTCGGGCGCGACCGACCCCAGCCGCAGGCAGGACCCCAGGGGCGCCGGT
>NZ_JBHXBO010000246.1:0-5975 GCF_042726775.1 Oerskovia sp. NPDC060287 | reverse complement strand
CACCCGGGGTGCGCGGCGCGCTGCCGACGCGACGTCGTCGGGCCTAGGTGCCCGAGCGGTGCTGCTCCGCGTGGGCGATCGCGAGCGTGAGGTCGTGCCGGATCGGGGCGACGACCGCCGCGTCCGGGTACAGCGCGAGGGACTCCAGGTGGTGCTTGGCCTCGAAGATGCGGTCCGCGTCGATCGCGGCCAGGACGAGCTGTCGCCCGGCCTCCGGCGTGTGCTCGCGCGCGCGCCAGTGCCCCACCCCGAGGCCCAGGGCCTCGACCGGCAGGTGCGCCTCGCGCAGGATCTCCATGCTCTCGGCGAGCGCGAGCCCCGACGGGTCGCGCTCGGCCGCGGTCGCGAACCGTCGCAGCGCCGCCTCCTGGTCGTCCTCGAGCGAGAGCCGCCCCAGCTCCACGAGCGGGTACCAGCCGCGCGGGTGCCCCGCGAGCTCCTCGGCGAGGGCCCAGACCGCCAGGTCCGCGGCCTGCTGCTTCTCGCTCTCGTCGGCAGGGGCCGCGAGCGGGTCCGCGGACACGTGCGACTCGGCCGCGCGCCGGCGGACGATCTCGGCGAGCGCCTGGAAGGCGCGCTCGTCGTTGGGGTCGTCGACGAGCATGGCGCGCAGCGCGTCCTCGTGCACGGTGTCTCCTCGGCGGTCGGCGCTGGAGGGGCGACGAGCGCCCACGGTCGACGCCGAGGACTGGCGTCGCATGAGCTGTCGTAGTCGGGGCATCAGTGCCATGGATCGACCCTAGCGGCTCCCGTCCTCCTCGCCGGGTGAGGACGGCACGACGCGGCTCCCGGTTTTGTGGACTCCCCACAACGATGCCACCCGGAAGCCGTATGCTCGGGGCGTGCCGATCACGGGGAACTCCGACAACCTGCAGCGACTTCGCGACGGCAGCGGGCTGCTCGCCGCGGCAGCCCTGCGACGCCTCGACGAGGACCTCCCGTGGTACCGGGCGCTGCCGGCCGACGACCGCTCGTACGTGGGGCTCGTCGCACAGTCGGGCATCACGGCGTTCGTCACCTGGTACGCCAACCCGGCCTCTCCCCCGCACGGCGTGAGCGAGATCTTCGCGGCCGCACCCTCCGAGCTCACCCGGTCCATCTCGCTCCAGCACACGCTGCAGCTCGTCCGGATCGTGGTCGAGGTCGTCGAGGCGTACTCCGACCAGCTCGCGATCCCCGGCGGTGAGCGCGACCTGCGCGAGGCCGTGCTGCGCTACTCGCGCGAGGTCGCCTTCTCGGCCGCCGAGGTCTACGCCCGCGCCGCCGAGGTCCGCGGGGCCTGGGACGCGCGCCTCGAGGCGCTCATCGTCGACGCGCTCATCCGCGGGGACGGCGACGACTCGCTGCGCTCGCGCGTCTCGGCGCTCGGCTGGGGCGGGCACGGGTCGGTCCTGGTCATGGTGGGCACGGCGACCGCGCCGCTCGACGAGCTGCGCACGGCCGAGCTGCGGCGCGCGACGCGCCGCGCCGCAGGCGACGCGCTCGTGGGAATCCACGGCGACCGCCTGGTCCTCGTCCTGGGCGGGGAGGGCGACCTGCAGGCCGCGGCGGCCTCGCTGCTCCCGCGCTTCGGTCCGGGTCCCGTGGTGATCGGCCCCACGGTCCCCTCGCTCGACGACGCCGCGCGCTCGGCGCAGGCCGCGCTCGCGGGCCTGGCCGCGGCCCCGGCATGGCCCCAGGCCCCGCGGCCCGTGCTCGCCGACGACCTGCTGCCCGAGCGCGTCCTGACGGGCGACACCACGGCCCGCCGGACCCTGGTGGTCCAGGCGTACCGGCCGTTGCTCGAGAGCACGGGCGCGATCCTCGAGACGCTGTCCGCCTACCTGGGCACGGGGCGGTCGCTCGAGGCCGCCTCGCGCAGCCTGTACGTGCACCCCAACACCGTCCGCTACCGCCTGCGCAAGGTCGCCGAGATCACCGGCTGGGACCCGCTCGACGCACGCGAGTCGTTCGTCCTGCAGATCGCGCTCGCGCTCGGCCAGCTCTCGGGCGGGCCCGCGGGGCGCTGAGTGCCGTGCACGTCCGGCGCTGCGGCACGGTCGGCGACGCCGCCATCCCGCGCCTCTTGTAGGTTCGGTACAAACGGTCCGGACAAGGTTGGTGCGGGTCGTGACGTCCTGGCGGCGTGCCGGGTTGGCACAGTTGACGAGTGCTAGCCGTCTTGTGCCCTGGACAGGGCTCCCAGTCCCCCGGAATGCTCGCCCCCTGGCTCGAGCTGCCCGGGGTCCCCGCGCAGCTCGACGCGTTCTCCGCCGCGTCCGGCCTCGACCTGCGTGCCCACGGCACCGAGTCGGACGCCGACACCATCCGTGACACCGCGGTGGCCCAGCCGCTCATCGTGTCGG
Organism: Oerskovia sp. NPDC060287; assembly: GCF_042726775.1. NCBI lineage: Bacteria > Bacillati > Actinomycetota > Actinomycetes > Micrococcales > Cellulomonadaceae > Oerskovia > Oerskovia sp. NPDC060287. Next base: position 3,630 of record NZ_JBHXBO010000246.1, on the reverse strand, counting down.
CCTCGCTGATCGCGCTGCGCGCGATCCTCGACGGCCGCGACACGTGCGAGGTCGTCGACGTGACCGCAGGCCACTCGGTCGGCGAGTTCGCGGCCGCAGCCGTTGCGGGCGTGTTCGAGGACGCCGCCGCGGTGGGCCTCGTGACGGCCCGCGCCCGCTTCATGGCCGAGGCCGCCGCCGCGACGCCGACCGGCATGGCCGCCGTGGTCGGCGGCGACGCCGAGGAGGTCCTCGCCGCGATCGAGGCCGCGGGCCTGTGGCCCGCCAACGTCAACGGTGGCGGGCAGGTCGTGGCCGCGGGCTCGCTCGAGGGCATCACGGCGCTCGGGGCCAACCCGCCGGCCAAGGCCCGGGTCATCCCGCTCCAGGTCGCGGGCGCGTTCCACACGCCCTTCATGCAGTCCGCGCTCGACGCGTTCGCCCCGGTCGCCGCGGGCTGGGACGCGACGGACCCGCGCCTGCCGCTCCTCTCGAACGCCGACGGCGCCTCGTACGCGAGCATCTCGGGTGCGGAGTCCGGTGGCCTGTTCGGTCTCGAGCAGGACGTGAAGTCGCGCCTGACCGCGCAGATCGCCGCCCCGGTCCGCTGGGACCTGTGCCAGGAGACGCTCGCGTCGCTCGGCGTGACGGCGATCCTCGAGCTCGCCCCGGGCGGCGTCCTGACGGGCCTCGCGCGCCGCACGCTCCCCGGCGTCGAGACGGTCGCGGTCAAGTCGACCGCCGACATCGACAAGGCCCGCGACCTGATCGCGCGCCACAGCGACGCGGCAGGTTCGTCGACCACGGGCGACGCCCCGTCCGGCGACGGCGCCACCGCGTGAGCGCGCTGACGATCCGCCAGGCCGCGGGCGCCGAGTACTCGCGCGTCCTGGGCATCGGCGGGGTCCGCGGCGAGAACGTCGTCACGAACGACGACCTCGCGGGACCGATCGACTCCTCGGACGAGTGGATCCGCCAGCGCACCGGCATCGTCACGCGCCGGCGCGCAGGCGCCGACGTCGACGTCGTCGACCTCGCGGAAGGCGCTGCGCGCAAGGCGCTCGCCGCGGCGGGCCTGACCGGCGGCGACGTCGACGCGGTGCTCTTCGCGACCACGACCTACTTCCACCAGACGCCGTCCGCGGCCGCGGTGCTCGCGGACCGGCTGGGCGCGACCCCGGCGGCGGCGTACGACCTCTCGGCGGCCTGCGCCGGGTACACGTACGGGATCGCCCAGGCGGACGCCCTGGTGCGTTCGGGAGCAGCGCAGCACGTGCTCGTGGTCGGCGCGGAGAAGATGAGCGACTTCGTCGACCCGACGGACCGCACCATCTCGTTCCTGCTCGGCGACGGCGCGGGCGCCGCGGTGGTCGGCCCGTCGGACACCCCGGGCATCGGCCCCACGATCTGGGGGTCGGACGGCGGCAAGGCCCCCGCGATCCGGCAGACGCACGCCTGGTCGGCCCTGCGCGAGCACCCCGAGCTCGGCTGGCCGACGCTGCGCCAGGACGGGCAGACGGTCTTCAAGTGGGCCGCGTTCCAGATGGCCCCGGTCGCCGAGAAGGCGCTCGCCGCGGCGGGCGTGACGGCCCAGGACGTCCAGGCGTTCATCCCTCACCAGGCCAACATGCGCATCATCGACCAGATGATCAAGCAGCTCGGCCTGCCCGAGTCTGTGGCCGTCGCGCGCGACATCGCGGAGACCGGCAACACGTCGGCCGCCTCGATCCCGCTCGCGACCGACCGGCTGCTCTCCGAGGGCCAGGCGAGGTCGGGCGACCTCGCGCTCCAGATCGGCTTCGGAGCGGGCCTCGTCTACGCGGCGCAGGTGATCGTCCTCCCGTAGGGGAGAATCATCCTGTCTGTCCCCGGTCCGCGTCCGCGCGGGGCACGGGACCGGCACGTACGACCTTTCCACTGTTCCACTGCAAGTTCCCGGTGCCGGACGGCCCCGGCACCCATCACAAGGAGAAACCCATGGCTTACACCGAGCAGGAAGTCCTCGCTGGTCTCGCGGAGATCGTCAGCGAAGAGACCGGCCTCCCCACGGACGCCGTCCTCGCCGAGAAGTCCTTCACGGACGACCTCGACATCGACTCGCTGTCGATGATGACGATCGTGACGCACGCCGAGGACAAGTTCGGCGTCCGCATCCCCGACGAAGAGGTCAAGAACCTCGCGACCGTCGGAGACGCAGTGTCCTTCATCACGGGCGCACAGGCCTGATCAGCTGCTCGCCAGCTGATCGGCGCCGGGCCCTCGCGGCCCAGCCGGTGCGGGCCGGCGGTCCACGACCGCCGGCCTGCCCGCCCCCCTTCCTCCCCCTCACTCATCTGGAGCAGCCATGACCTCCGTCCGTGAAGTCGTCGTCACCGGTCTCGGTGCCACCACGCCGCTCGGCGGGGACGTGGCCTCCACCTGGGCCGCGGCGCTCGCCGGGCAGTCCGGCGCGCGCACCCTCGAGAACGACTGGGCCGAGCGCTACGAGATCCCCGTCACGTTCGCCGCGCAGATCAAGGTCAAGCCCGAGGACGTCCTCACGCGCCCCGAGATCAAGCGCATGGACCCGTCCACGCAGTACGCGATGATCGCGACGCGTGAGGCCTGGGCCGACGCCGGGAGCCCGGAGATCGACGGCGACCGCCTCGGCGCGGTCGTCTCGTCGGGCATCGGCGGCATCTGGACCACGCTCGACGGCTGGGACACGCTCAAGGAGCGCGGCGCCCGTCGCATGCTGCCCATGACCGTGCCCATGCTCATGCCGAACTCGGCGGTGGCCTACGTCTCGCTCGAGATCGGCGCCCGCGCCGGTGCGCACGCGCTCGTCTCGGCCTGCGCCTCGGGCGCCGAGGCCATCGGGTACGGCGTCGACATGATCCGTGCGGGCCGCGCCGACATCGTCGTGGCCGGCGGCACCGAGGCCACGATCCACCCCATGCCCATCGCGGCGTTCGCGGCCTCGCGCACCCTGTCGCTGCGCAACGACGACCCGCAGGGCGCCTCGCGTCCCTACGACGTCGACCGCGACGGGTTCGTGATCGGCGAGGGCGCGGGCATCGTGGTCCTCGAGAGCGCCGAGCACGCTGCTGCCCGTGGTGCGCGCGTCTACGCCCGTATCGGCGGAGTGGGCCTGTCCTCGGACGCCTACCACATCACCTCCCCGGACCCGGAGGGTCGTGGTCAGGTCGCCGCGATGACCCGCGCGCTGGGCGAGGCCGGGGTGCAGGCGCGCGACGTCGTGCACGTCAACGCCCACGCGACCTCGACCAAGGTCGGCGACCTCACCGAGACGCGCTCGATCCGTTCGGTGCTGGGCGACGACGCGGACCACGTCCTGCTCTCGGCGACCAAGTCGATGACCGGGCACCTGCTCGGCGGCGCGGGCGCCCTCGAGACCATCTTCACGGTCAAGGCGGTGCACGAGCGCCTGGCTCCCCCGACGATCAACGTCGCCCAGCCCGACCCCGAGCTCCAGGTCCCCCTGGTGCGCGACGTCCCCGCCGAGCTGCCCGCGGGCGACATCGCCGCGATCAACAACTCGTTCGGGTTCGGCGGCCACAACGTCGCCCTCGTGGTGACGAACGCCTGACCCCACGTCCTCGGCGCAGTCCTCCTGCGCTCTGACGTACCGACGCCCGCTGGGGCGAGGAC
>NZ_JBHXBO010000245.1:0-5988 GCF_042726775.1 Oerskovia sp. NPDC060287 | reverse complement strand
GTGCATGATCGCGCTGCGACACGCCCGGCGAGTCGCGGCCGAATCATGCACTCGACGGAAGCCGGGCGACCGGCTGCCGCTCAGCGGACCGTCGCGAAGAACTCCCGCACGTCCGCGACGAACGTCTCCGGCTCCTCCATCGCCGCGAAGTGGCCCCCGCGGCCCTCGACGTCGGTCCACCGCGTGATCCGGTGCTGGGCCTCGGCGTACCGGCGGATGCCGACGTCGTGCGCGAACACGACGACGGCCGTCGGGACCCCGGTCGGAGGCTTGGGGGCGTCCCACGCGCTCTCGCTCGCGTACGCCATGTACGCCGACGACCCGGCCGTGCCGGTCAGCCAGTAGATCATCACGTCGGTGAGCATCCGGTCCCAGCCGAGCACCTCGTGCGGCAGGGCGTCCGCGGGGAACGTCCACGCCTTGAGCTTGTCGAGGATCCACGCGAGCTGCCCGACGGGCGAGTCGGTGAGCGCCGCGCCGACCAGCCCGGGCCGCGTCCCCTGGATCGAGACGTAGCCGAGCTCCTCGGTCATGAAGCGCCCGATCCGGCCCAGGCGGTCGCGCTCGAGGTCCGTGAGGCTCGCGAGCTCGTCCTCCCCGATCTCGTGGAACGCCATGCCGATGTTGCCGTTGAGGTGCACGCCCACGACCGGCCCCGTGGTGCCGTCGCTCCCGGTCGCGCGCGCGACCTCGGGCGAGACACCCGCGCCGACGTCGCCGCCCTGCACCCCGTAGCGCTCGTAGCCGAGCCGACGCATGAGCTCGGCCCACGCCACCGCGATGCGTGCGCTGCTCCAGCCGGCCTCGGTGGGCCCCGAGAACCCGAAGCCCGGGAGCGAGGGGATCACGACGTGGAAGGCCTGCGCGGGATCGCCGCCGTGCGCGCGCGGGTCCGTGAGCGGCCCGATCACGTCGAGGAACTCGGCGAACGACCCCGGCCAGCCGTGCGTGAGGAGCAGCGGCAGGGCGTCGGCCTCGGGCGAGCGCACGTGCAGGAAGTGGACGCGCTGCCCGTCGATCTCGGTGAGGAACTGCGGGTGGGCGTTGATGGCTGCCTCCTGCGCGCGCCAGTCGTAGCGGGTGCGCCAGTGCTCGACGACCTCCCGCAGGTAGGAGACGGGCACGCCCGTGTCCCAGCCGTCACCCGGCAGCGGGGCGGGGAACCGGGTGCGGTCGAGACGTGCGGCCAGGTCGTCCAGGTCGGCCTGCGGGATCTCGAGGCGGAAGGAGCGGATCGTGGAGCTCGTCGTCGTGTCCATGTCCTCGACGCTACGCGCGGTAGCGGTCAGCCTCTGTCCGCTGTTCCTCTGGCCCGACAGCGGAGCTCGGCTTCACGCGTGAGGGTGCGCTCCGTCGTCGGGCCGGGTCCTCATGCACTCGGCGGGGCTGCCAGACTCACCCCATGACCGACCTGCGCTGGAGCGACGTGATCGAAGCCCTCGACCCGGAGTGGAACGGGTACCTGCCGGACGTCGTGGTCGGCGAGATCAGCCTCGAGGACTGGCAGTCCCTCCTGGATCTCGTCGAGGAGCAGGCGTGGCCGCGCGAGGTGACCCACGGCGTCGACGATGCACCCTGGCCCCGCGCGGCGTCGCTGTTCCCCGGCGGCCGTCCGCTCGACGAACCGCCGACCCTGGCCGTGCGGCCGTTCGCGGGCGTCCAGCTCAACCTCTATCCGCACGCGGTCGACGAGATCGCGTTCGACGTCGACCTGCGCGAGCTCGAGGGGCAGGTGGGGATCGACCGGTTGTGCGGGCTGCTGCGGCTCGTCGGCAGGCGGCTGTCGCGCGACGTCCCGCTGTACGCGGAGGGGGACCCTGCTGCCCCCGTCCTGCGCTACGACCTCGCGACCGACACGTTCTGGCACGTCGAGGCCCCGTGAGTCTGCTCCGCACTCAGCGGGACGCCGCCGCCCGCGCCGCCGACCCGTCGTCGTCCACCAAGCCCTCCTCACGGGCCCGCACGATCGCCGCAGCCCGGTCGCGCAACGACAGCTTGGCGAGCACGCCCGCGACGTAGTTGCGGACCGTCTTGGTGCTCAGCGACAGCCGCCGCGAGATCGCGGTGTTGTCGAGTCCTGCGGCGACGAGCGCGAGCACCTCGCGCTCACGGTCGGTGAGCTGTGGGAACGGCACGGCCGCCCGCGAGCCGCCCAGCACGTTCGCGACGGCTCGTGCCGCGACGCCCGGCGCCAGGATCAGCTCGCCGTTCGCGACGGCCCGCACCGCCCGCTCGACCTCGTGCGGTGATGCCGACTTCACCAGGTACCCGCGCGCCCCGGCGCGCAGGCAGGCCGCGACCGAGTCGTCGTCCTCGTGCATGGACATGACGAGCACGGCCAGGTCCGGTCGGTCCCGCACCACCTCCCGAGTGAGCTCGACGCCCGACCCGTCGCCCAGGTCGAGGTCCATGACCACGACGTCGACGCCCTCCGGGCCGCCCAGCACGGCACGCGCCTCGGCGGCGCTCGCGGCCTGCGTCACCACGCGGACGCCGTCGAGCGAGTCGAGCAGCGCCGCCATCCCGATGCGGAACACGGGGTGGTCGTCGACGAGGGCCACACGAATGACGCTCACAGCACGACCTTCCGGGGGAGGACGGCCCGCACTCGCGTGCCGCGCGGTGCGAGCGGGGTGATCTCCAGCGTCCCACCGAGCTCTTCGGCGCGCTCCCGCATGGACCGCGTCCCGACACCGACCCGCACGCCCTGCCCGACGCCGGCGCCCGCGTCGTCGCACGTCACGACCAGGTGCGTCCCGGGCTCGGGCGCGCCGGGCGGGTGCGGGGCGACCTCGACCCGGCAGCCCGCGGCCCCGCTGTGGCGGGACGCGTTGATGACCGCCTCGCTCGCGATCGCATAGGCGGCCGCGGCGATGCGGGTGTCGAGGTCGTCGCACGGTCCGCAGAGCAGCTCGACCGCGAAGCCGTCGGCATCGTGGTGGTCCGCGAGGTCGCGCAGCGCGGCCTCGAGCCCGGCCTCGTCGAGCACGGGGGGCAGCAGGCTGCGCGAGAGCGTGCGAACGTCCCCGACCCGCTCCTCGACCTCGCGCTGGAGGGCCTCCAGCACCGCCCCTGCGGCGGCGGGATCCGTCGCGAGCGTGTTGCGCGCACCCTGCAGCCCGAGCCGGAGCCCGCTCAACCACGGCCCGACGCCGTCGTGCAGCTCGCGGCGGACCAGTCGCCGTTCGGCGAGGCGTGCGCGGGTCACCGCGTCCCTGGCGCGTTCGAGGTCGCGCGCGCCGTTCGCCAGGGCGAGGCCCGCGGCGACGACCGGCACGAGCTGGGCGAGCGCGTCCCGGGTGCGTGCGTCGAGGCGTTCGCCGGCGCGGGGCGTCACGGCGAGGTCCCCGAGGACCTGGCCGCCGTGCTCGACCGGCACGTGGGTCAGGTGGACCGAGGTGGGGGTGCCCCACGACGCCTCGACCGTCGGAGGCGTCCCGGGCTCACCGGGACCGTCGTCCTCCGAGCCGGGGACGCCACCGCTCGTGAGCGTGACCGACTCGAGCCTGAGCGACTCCCCGGTCGAGGCGACCAGTCCGTGGAGGAGCTCCTCGGCGGTCGCGGCGACCCCGAGCTGGCGTCCCATGCGCAGCACGGCCCGCCCCGGGTCGGTCGTCTCGCCGTAGACGAGCGTGCGGACACGCCGTCGGAGCCAGGTGCGGGCGGGCTGGACCGCGAGCACGACGCCGACCGCGGCGAGCACCTGGGCGAGAGGACTGTTGCCGACGAGGGCTGTCACGGCGACGACGAGCGCGACGTAGACGACGACCAGCGCGAGGGTCAGGAGCGCGCCGATCGTCGCGCGGCTCAGCGCGAGGTCCAGACCCCAGAGCCGGTTGCGCAGCACCGAGACGAGCAGCGCGGCCGGGAACAGGGCCTGGCACGCGAGGTGGGTCAGGGGCACCGCGAGGATCGCGTCCGGTGAGTCCCACGTGCCGAGGAGAGGGAGGAACGACAGCGCCATGATCGCCGTGCCCAAGGCCAGGAGCCCCAGGCCGCGGCGTTCCTCGAGAGGGCCGTGCCGGTGCCGCCACCACGTCGCGGCCGCGGTCACGAGCCCCATGACGACGACGCCGAGGATCGCCGGCCGCGGGTCGTCGACCGGCGCGAGCAGGAAGAAGAGGATCGAGCCGGCGCCGCCCGCGACCCCGAGCCACGCGCCCACGGACAGCGGGTGGTCTCGCACGAACCACGGCACGAGCACGAACAGCCCGATCGTCCCCGGGACCCACGCGAGACCGTAGGCAGCGGCGAGCGGTTCGAGCGGCGGCAGGTCCGGGTGCGTGCTCGCGAAGCTGCGCCACGCCCCGCCGAGGGCTGCGAGCCCGCCGCCGATCCCCGCGAGCGAGACGAGCCACCCGACGACGTGCCGCCGCCGGGACAGGATGATCGCCCCCACCGAGCCGTAGACGAGCGCGACCATGGCGTCGACGACCACGAACAGCAGGTCGCCGAGCAGCAGGCCCACACCCGACGTGAGCTGGAGCACGAGCGCCGCGATGCCCAGGAGCCACGAGACGATCGCGATGGCGAGCGCCGTCCGCGGCAGCCCCCCGCTGCCCAGGCTCGCGCGGCCGAACGCCGATCCGTGCGAGGGCACGACCGGACCGCCGGAGGACTCCGGTGGAACGTCCCCTGCGTCTGCGCCCACAGCGCCACGGTAGGGGGCAGGACCGGCCGGGCGACAGAGGGCAGGAACGATTCCACCCGCACGCCGGGCCACGCGGCTGCGACCGGCCTCGCCCCCGGAGAGGGGGACGGGGCCGGTCGTGCCGCCGGGGACGACCCGGGCGCTCCGTGACGTGACCACGACGGTGGGCTGCGCCGTCGGGCAGGTCAGCGACGGTCGCCCAGCGCGAAGCCGAGCGCGGCGACCGTGAGCCACAGCGGACCCACGAACCCTGCCATGTACTGCAGCGGCGAGACGCCCACGAGCAGCGTGAGCCCGCCCAGGAGCAGGCTCACGACCCCGATCCAGCGCGGTGCGGCGCCGTGCCGCAGCGAGGCCACGGCCACGGCGACCGCGGTCAGGCCCGCGCCGACCCACAGCCACGGGATGGTCGCCGTCCAGTCGGCGTAGAACGCGCCCGACTCGGGGACGATCTTGTCGAGCTCGGCGAACCCGAACATGAACTGGGTATCGAGCCCCGAACCCATGAGCGCCGCGACCGACGTGAGCACGAGGCCCGAGCCTGCGACCGTCGGCAGGAGGCTGCCGGCCGGGGCCTGGACGTCGAGACGTCGCTTGAGCCCTGCCGCGAAGACCAGGAGCAGGATCGCGACGAGGACGGTCGCGGTGTGGAAGACGAGGAGCGTGGACGTCTTGCCCGCGAGGTCGGCGACGATCGCGTCGGCGTCCCCTGCAGTCTGCTCCCAGTTGGCGCCGAGGGCCATGGAGGCCTGGATCGAGACGATGCCCAGGACTCCGGCCGCGACGCCGGTCCACGCCCAGGCGCGGGATGTCCGGGCGGGGTGCCCGTGGGCGAGGGCGGCGTCGGACGTGACGGGTGCTGTCGGTCGTGCGGTCATGGTGGACCCCTGCGTGTCGGAGGGCCGGCCCGGTGGGCGGCGGCCGTGGGTGGTTGACACGACGAGCGTGGGGCGGGAGGCGTCCCGGGCGGCAGGGGCAGACGTCCCGGGAGGCTGGGCACTTCCGGGGGCGTCGGGTGCGTGATTGCGCTGCGGCACGCCCGGCGAGTCGCGGCCGAATCATGCACTCCGCGGGAAGGGGCTGGGCTCAGCCCGACGTGTGCTTCGCCAGGAACTCCAGGCTCCGGTCGAGCGCGACCTGCCCGGCCTCGGTCGAGAGGTCGAACTGGTACTCGTGGCCCAGGCCGGGCTCCTCGTCGTCGGGCTGGATGATCGCGTCGACCTCGACGCCCGCCTCCGCGAGCCGGGCCGCCATGGCCTTGCCCTGGGGCGTGAGCGGGTCGGCGTTCCCGCCCGGGTGGCAAGCCGGCGGGTAAGCCGCGGGGACCTGGGGGGCGA
>NZ_JBHXBO010000244.1:0-6028 GCF_042726775.1 Oerskovia sp. NPDC060287 | reverse complement strand
CCGCTGCGGAGGCCGAGGGGTTCTCGCTGTCCGCGGGGTGGTCGTCGACGTGGGCCGTGATGAGGCGCGTCGGGGTCAGGACCAGGACGGTCAGGTGGCGACGGACCTCGGTGTCGAACGTCGTCTCGACGTACACCAGGTGGGACACGAGCTCCTCGCCGGCGATCGCGACGTCGAGGACGTCCTGGACCAGCTCGGGGTAGTAGCCCGCGCGGCGCAGCTGGGAGGTCAGGTCGGTCCGGGAGGCAGATTCAGCAGATGGCACCCGGGCATTCTCCCACCGCTCGACACGGCGGGGCCAGTCCGCCCCGGGCTGTGGGTGCCCGGGCCCCGCGGCGGCCTGTGGACGCCTCAGCCCGGCAGGGCCCTGCGCAGGGTGTCGGCGCGCTGGGCGCCCGCGACCTGGACCCGGGCACCCAGCACCGCGGCGCCGTGCTCGGCGACCACGACCGGGTAGATCTCGACGCTGCGCAGCTCGGGCAGCTCGTCCGCCATGAGGGACACGCGCGCGATCAGGTCCTCGAGGGCAGCGGTGTCCGCGACGGGCGCACCCATGTACCCGAACAGGCGGGGCGCGGCGCGGATCGAGCGGACCATGGTCGCGACGTCGACGTCCGTGAGAGGTGGCACGCCGTAGCTCACGTCGCCCAGGAGATCGACCGCGTCGCCCGCGAGCCCGAACGAGACGACCGGACCGAAGAGCTGGTCCTCGGTCGAGCGCACGACGCACGCCACGCCGGCGTCGCTCATGCGCTGGACCTCGAAGGGCGCGGGGCCGCCCTGCTCCCCGTGCCCGTCCGTGCCGGCTCCCGGGCCGAGCACCCCCGGCAGCACGGCCGCGAGCGTCTCGCGCATCTGCTCGACGTCGTCGCGCAGCTCGTCCTCGTCGCCGATGTCGAGGCGCACGCCCCCCAGGTCCGCACGGTGCCGCAGCGACTCGGCGGTGCTCTTGAGGGCCACGGGCCAACCGATCTCGTGGGCTGCCGCGACGGCCTCGTCGGCCGTGCGCACGCGGCGCGAGGGCCACAGCTCGATCCCGTAGGCCGCGAGCAGGCGCCCGACGTCCTGGGGGTCGAGGTCCACCACGGTGTCCCCGACGAGCGCCCCTTCGACCAGGGCACGCGCCCCGTCGGAGTCGACGCCCGTCGGTCGCTCGACCGTGCCGTGGTCGGCCTCGCGCCAGCGGGCGTACCCGACCACGGCCCCGACCGCGGCGACCGCGTCCTCGGGCGTCGAGTAGGCGGGCACGTGCACGGGTGGTCCGTCGGGGTTCGTCGGGTCGGGGGCCGAGAGCTCCTCGGCGAGCCCGTGCATGCCCAGGACGCTCGCGACCGTGGTGCGCCCGCTCGCCGCGGCCGCGCGCGCGACGGCCCGCGAGAACGCCTCCCCGCGCGGGCGCACCGTGGGCACGTGCACCGCGACCACGACGTCGCACGCGTCGGGAGCGAAGATCGCCGCGACAGCGGCCTCGACCTCGTCGTCGTCGGCGTCCTCGGCCACGAAGCCCGACCGGTCCGAGACCACGAGCCCCGCCGACCCCACGGCCTCCGCGACGAGCGCGGTGAGCGCCGCCGAGGACGTGAGGAGCCCGATGCGCCGGCCGCTCGGCAGCGGCTGGTACGCCAGGAGCTGGGCGATGTCGACCAGGTGGTGGGTGTTCTCGGCGTGGATCACGCCCGACTGGCGCAGCATCTCGTCGAGCGTGCGCCGCGGGGCACGCGTCGAGCGCACCGCGTGCCCGGGCGGCACGACCTGCCCCGAGCGCCCCGCGGTCACGACCACGACGGGCTTGACCGACGCGAGCCTGCGGGCGATGCGGGAGAACTTGCGGGGGTTGCCGATCGACTCGAGGTACAGGCACACGACCGAGGTCTCGGGGTCGTCCTGCCAGAACTGCATGAGGTCGTTGCCCGAGACGTCGGCCCGGTGCCCGGCCGACACGAACGACGAGACCCCGATCCCGCGGCGCAGGGCGGTCGCCAGGAGCGTGACCGCGGTGGGCGCCGACTGGCAGAAGATCCCGATGCTCCCGGCAGGCGGCAGCACCTCGGCCAGGCTCGCGTTGAGCCGGTGCTCGACGTGGGTCGTGAAGAGCCCGTACGTCGCGGGACCGACCACGCGCATCCCCGCCGCGTGCGCGGTGCGCAGCAGCTCGCGCCGCAGGGCCACGCCCTCCGGCCCGGTCTCGGCGTAGCCCGCCGAGAGCACGACGACGGCGCGCACGCCCAGGCGCTCGAGCTCGGCCGTGGCCGCGATCGCCTCGTGCGGGGGCAGCGCCAGGAGCGCGAGGTCCACGGGCCCGGGGACGTCCGCGAGGCGCGCGAAGAACCGGACGGCCGGACTCCCTGCCGCACCGTCGTCGTCGGCGCTGTCGGCGCTGTCGGGCTCGGCCCCTCGCTCCGCGGGCTCCGCGGGCTCCGCGGAAGGGTCGTCGAAGCCTGCGGGGGGAGCCACGCCCACGACGTCGAACGTGCCGTCACCCGGGTCCGTCAGCGCGTTGGCGAGCACGCGCTCGGCCATGAGACGGCTCGCGGTGCCGGGCTCCGCCGTCGGGCCCGGTCCGACGAGCAGGACGCGACGGGCCGTGAGCAGACCGTGCATCGAGCGCGCCTCGGCGCGGTGCTCACGGTCCGCCATGACCGCCCGCGAGCGCTCGGTCGGGTCGAGGTCGACGCTGACGGCGACGATCCCGTCGTCGACGTGCTGGCTCGTGGCGTACCCGGCCTCCTGGAAGACGGCGAGCATCTTGCCGTTCTGCGGCAGCACCTCGGCGCTGAACCTCCGCACCCCGCGCTCCCTCGCCGCGACCGCGAGGTGCTCGAGCAGCACCGAGCCCAGCCCGCGCCCCTGCTCGGCGTCGGCGATGTTGAACGCGACCTCGGCCTCGTGCGGCGTGACCTTGTCGAAGCGCGCGACGCCGATGATGTCCTCGCGCGACCCCTCCCCCACGCGCTTGACGGCGACCAGGGCCACGCGCTCGTCGTGGTCGACGACCGTGAAGCGCGCGAGGTCACGGTCCGAGAGCCGCTCGATGTTCGCGAAGAAGCGCAGGTAGGTCGAGCGCTCGGACTGCCCCATGTGGAAGCGCTGGAGGGCCGGGGCGTCGGACGGACGGATGGGGCGCACGTGCGTCGTGCTGCCGTCGCGCAGCACCACGTCTGCCTCCCACTCGACCGGGTACTCCCCCTGGCCGGCGTCGTGGGGCCCCGCGTCGGGCTCCGCCGGGACGTCGTGTCCGCTCACCCGCCCTAGGCTACGTGGGTCGCGGCACCGCTGGTCAGCGGCACGCCCGGTTCGCGGGAGAATGAGGCCCGGGTGTCGGTGCCCCGCAGTATCGTTCGCTGGTACTGCGGGGCACCGGCAGCACGTCCCGACCAGGCCGCACCCGTGCCCGCGGTGCCCGCTGTGCCGCACCCGAGCCTTCGCCACGCGACGACCGCTGTCCCCGACCCACCGACCCGCAGGAGCCCGACGACCCATGGCGCGCAGACCGTCCGCCTCGAAAGCCCCGCTCGACCCGAGCGAGGTCCACGAGAAGATCATCGACATCGACGTCACGACGGAGATGGAGGGGTCCTTCCTCGAGTACGCGTACTCGGTCATCTACGCCCGTGCCCTGCCGGACGCGCGCGACGGGCTCAAGCCCGTCCAGCGCCGCATCCTGTTCCAGATGTCCGACATGGGCCTGCGTCCGGACCGCGGCCACGTCAAGTCGGCGCGCGTCGTCGGCGAGGTCATGGGCAAGCTCCACCCGCACGGCGACACCGCGATCTACGACGCGCTGGTCCGTCTGGCCCAGCCCTTCTCGCTGCGCCTGCCCCTCGTCGACGGGCACGGGAACTTCGGGTCGCTCGACGACGGCCCCGCGGCCCCCCGGTACACCGAGGCCCGCCTCGCGACCTCGGCCATGGCCATGACCGTCGGGCTCGACGAGGACGTCGTCGACTTCATCCCGAACTACGACAACAAGCTGACCCAGCCCGAGGTCCTGCCCTCGGCCATCCCGAACCTCCTGGTCAACGGAGCCGCGGGCATCGCGGTCGGCATGGCGACCAACATGGCGCCCCACAACCTGGTGGAGGTCGTCGCCGCGGCCCAGCACCTCATCAAGCACCCCACCGCGGACCTCGAGGCGCTCATGCGCTTCATCCCCGGCCCGGACCTGCCCGGGGGCGGCAAGATCGTCGGCCTCGACGGCATCCGCGACGCCTACCGCACGGGCCGCGGCTCGTTCCGCACGCGGGCCACGGCGCGCATCGAGAACATCACGGCCAAGCGCAAGGGCATCGTCTTCACCGAGCTCCCCTACCTCGTGGGGCCGGAGAAGGTCATCGAGAAGATCGCCGAGGGCGTGAAGTCGAAGAAGCTCGTGGGCATCACCAACGCGACCGACCTGACCGACCGCGCGCACGGACTGCGCCTGGTCGTGGAGATCAAGACGGGCTTCAACCCCGAGGCCGTGCTCGAGCAGCTCTACAAGGTCACGCCGCTCGAGGACTCGTTCGGCATCAACAACGTCGCGCTCGTCGAGGGCCAGCCCCGCACGCTGGGCCTGCGCGAGCTGCTCCAGGTCTGGGTCGACCACCGGATCGACGTCGTGCGACGTCGCAGCGCGTACCGGCTCGCCAAGCGCAAGGAACGGCTGCACCTGGTCGAGGGCCTGCTGCTCGCGATCGTCGACATCGACGAGGTCATCCAGGTCATCCGCACGAGCGACGACGCGGACACGGCCCGGACCCGCCTGCGCGAGGTCTTCGACCTCTCCGAGCCCCAGGCCGAGTACATCCTCGAGCTGCGGCTGCGCCGCCTGACCAAGTTCTCGCGCCTCGAGCTCGAGAAGGAGCAGGAGGCCCTGCGCCTCGAGATCGCCCAGCTCGAGGAGATCCTCGGCGACGACGCCAAGCTGCGCGCGGTCGTCTCGGCGGAGATGAAGGAGGTCGCCAAGACCTACGGCACGCCCCGCCGCACCATCCTGCTCGAGTCGGCGGGCGCCTCGCCCACCTCGGCCCAGGGCGTTCTCGGGACCGTCTCGGCCGTGCCCCTCGAGGTCGAGGACACCCCCTGCTGGGCGCTCATGTCCGCGACGGGGCTCCTGGCCCGCACGAGCGACGCGACCGAGCCCGGCACGGGCGGGCGCCGCCACTCGCACGACGCGCTGCGCGGCACCGTGCTCGCGAGCGTGCGCAGCGACGTCGGGCTCGTCACGAGCCGCGGACGGATCGTGCGTCTCTCCGTGCTGGACCTGCCGACCCTGCCCCCGACCGACGGCGCCCCGAGCCTGTCCGGCGGTGTCCCGCTGAGCGAGATCGTGAGCCTCGAGCCGGGCGAGGAGCCGTTGACGATCGTCTCGCTCGACCCCGACGCGCCCACCCTGGCGCTCGGTACCGCAGGCGGCGTGGTCAAGCGCGTCATCGCAGGCGACGTGCCGACCAACCGCGACGCCTGGGAGGTCATCTCCCTCAAGGAGGGCGACCGCGTGGTCGGAGCGGCACCGGTCACCGACCAGGACGAGCTCGTGTTCGTCAGCTCGGACGCGAACCTGCTGCACTTCGACGCGTCGGCCGTGCGCCCCCAGGGGCGCAGCGCGGCCGGCATGGCGGGCATCAAGCTCGGCCCGGACCAGCGCGTCACGTTCTTCGGGGTCGTCGAGGCCGACAGCCGCGACCTCATGACCGTCGTGACCATCGCCGGGTCGTCCGACGCCCTGCCGGGCACGCAGGCGGGCGCCGGGAAGGTCACGCCGTACGAGCTGTACCCGGGCAAGGGACGCGCGACGGGCGGCGTCCGCGCCCAGCGCTTCCTCAAGGGCGAGGACTCGCTCATCTTCGCGTGGGTGGGCCGCGGCCCCGGCCGGGCCGTCGGGTCCGCCGGGCAGCCGGTCGACCTCCCACCGGTCGACCAGCGACGCGACGGCTCGGGCGCACCGCTCGACGTCCCGATCACCGCGATCGGCGTCGGCTGAGCACAGCACGACCTCGCCGCGTCACGCGGCGAACGGCCGAGGGGCCGACCGGTGTCTCCGGTCGGC
>NZ_JBHXBO010000243.1:0-6052 GCF_042726775.1 Oerskovia sp. NPDC060287 | reverse complement strand
GGGGGGTGTGGTGGGCTCTTTGTTGTTTACAAGCCACCCCCGTCCCGCGCGGGACGGCGACCTTCTCTCCGTTCGCTGCGACCTCTCCGTCCGCTGCGACGGCGGCCCCGGTCGCGCGGCCCGGGTCAGGCGGCCCGGGCCGCGTCGAGCAACCGGTCCTCGCACCAGCGCTGCGCGTCCTCGAACGTCGTGAACTCCCCGTCGACGCCTGGCAGCAAGCCGCGCTCGAACGGGTCGACCACCACGACGTGCACGCCCTGCCCCTGCAGGCGTGTGACGAGCCCGCGCAGGAGCTGTGCCCCGAGCGTCACGACACGAGACGTGCGGTGCAGGTCCAGGATCAGCCACCGTTCGCCGCTCGGCAGGGGCGACGGCAGCTCGTCGACCGAGCGCAGGATCGTCTCGGCTGCCGCGAACTCGACCGTGCCCTGGACGGCCCGCACCGAGATCGCCGAGCCCAGGTCCCGCAGGCGGCGGAGCTGGGAGGGAGTGCGGTGCGCGAGCTGGCGAAGCCGGTCGGCGCGCGTGCTCCGGTAGAGCGTCGGCACGTCGCGGTCGGGGCGGTGCATGAGGTGCAGGTCGAACTGCCGGGAGATCTCCTGCGCGGCCGCGACCGAGCGCACGCTGTTGCCGCGTGCGTCGAGCGGCGGGCTGAACAGGCCCAGGCCGAACTGCCCCACACCGACCGACACGAGCCCGCCCGAGACGCCGCTCTTGGCCGGCAGCCCGGCCCGCAGCAGCCACTCGCCCGCGTAGTCGTACATGCCGCTCGTGGCCATGACGGCCAGGACCCACTCGGTCACGATCTCGTCGACCACACGCTCGCCCGAGACCGGGTTGACGCCTCCGTTCGCCAGCGTCGCCGACATCACCGCGAGGTCCCGGGCCGTGACGAGCACCGAGCACTGGCGGAAGTAGGTGTCGAGCGTCGCCTCGACGTCCGCGGTGAGCGAGCCAGCGCTGTGCATGAGGTAGGCGATCGCGCGGTTGCGGTCCCCGGTCTCGGACTCGCTCACGTAGACGCGCCCGTCGACGTCGAGCGGGCGGCCCGCGAACGCGCCGAGCAGGTCGAGGATGCGCGCGAAGCGCTCCTCCTCGGAGGCCCCGCGGACCAGGGACGTCGTGACGATCGCGCCCGCGTTGACCATCGGGTTGGGCGGGCGCCCCGTGGCGGGGTCGAGGCGGATCGAGTTGAACCCCTCGCCGCTCGGCTCGGCGCCCACGTACTCGAGGACCTCGGCGAGCCCGCGGTCCATGAGGGCAAGGGCGAACACGAACGGCTTGGACAGCGACTGGATGGTGAAGGGGGCGTCCGCGTCGCCCGCGGTGTAGATGCTGCCCGTGACCCCTGCGAGGGCCACGCCGAACAGTGAGCGGTCGGCCGTGGCGAGCTCGGGGATGTACGTCGCGACCGTGCCCTCGTCGAGGTCGCGGAACGCCTCGTGGACCGCGGCGAGCGCGTCGGCGATGAGCTCGCTCGCGCCGGTGCGGCCCGGGTCGGGCGTGGGCTGCGGGGAGGAGGACATGTACGCGATTGTGCCCGCGGGGCGTGCTCTGTGCCCGGTGGGGCGACGGCCGCACCGGGCACCGGGGCGGTCGTGTCAGTCGAGCGGCCAGGGGTGGAGGGAAGCCCCGACCACGTTCCAGGCGTTGATCGCGGCGACGGCCCAGACGAGCTCGGCGAGCCCGGTCGGGCCGAAGTGCTCGGCAGCCTCCTCGACGACCTCGGCGGGCACCGGACCCTCGGCGCACCGGGTGGCCGCCTCGGTCAGCGCGAGCGCCGCGCGCTCGCGAGCCGTGAAGAAGGGCGTCTCCCGCCAGACGGACAGGCTCAGGACCCTGCGGAGGTCCTCGCCCGCGGCGATCGCGTCAGCGCTGTGCGTGTCGACGCAGTAGGCGCAGCCGTTGATCTGCGAAGCGCGTGCCGAGACCAGGTCGAGCAGCGCGGGCTCGATCGAGGACTTCCGGGTCGCGGCGGCGAACGACGCCATCGCGCGGCTCATGAGCGGAGCGAGCTCGTCGACGGCGAGGCGGGAGGTGACAGGAACGGTCTGGGGCGTGGTCTCAGTGGTCATGCGTCTGACGGTACGGAGCGTACGGACCAGCGGTAAGGTCCGTTTGCATGAATGATCAGTGGTCCACTTCCGGAGCGGACCTGCACCTCGAGATGGGCGATGGCACCGGGAAGAGGTCCGGTCTCGAGGGCGCGCTGCGTGACGCGATCCGTGCAGGACGGCTCGCCCCCGGCTCCCGACTGCCCTCGACCCGGGCTCTGGCGCACGACCTGGGCTGCGCTCGCGGGACCGTCACTGCGGCGTACGACCAGCTCGTCGCCGAGGGGTACCTCGAGGCCAGGGCAGGGTCAGGGACCCGCGTCGCCGCACTCGATGCCACGCGGGTCTCGTCGGCAAGCGCTGCCCCCCAGGCGCCTCCCGAGCGACGGACGCCGGACCTGCGTCCGGTGCGCATGCTCCGGCTCGTACCGGGCAGCCCCGATGCCACGACGTTCCCCGGCGCCGCGTGGTCCAGGTCCACCCGGGCCGCGCTCGCCACGGCACCGACCGAGGCGTTCGGGGTCGGGGACCCACGGGGTCGGCCCGAGCTGCGCACGGCGCTCGCCGAGTACCTCGCACGCACCCGCGGTGTCGTGGCGGACCCCCGACGCGTCGTGGTCACCACCGGGTACGCCCAGTCGCTCGCGCTGGTCGCTCAGGTGCTCCACGGTGCCGACGTCCGCCACGTCGCGATGGAAGACCCGGGCCTCGGGTTCCACCGTGAGATCGTCCGCCGGGCCGGCCTGGAGGTCCGGGCGCTCCCGGTCGACGGGGACGGGGCGCGAACCGATCTGCTCGCAGGTGCGGGGCTCGACGAGGTGGGCGCCGTCGTCGTGACCCCCGCCCACCAGTACCCGACGGGGTCGACGCTGGCGCCCGCCCGGCGGCGCGCTCTCCTCGACTGGGCTCGGTCGACCGGAGGCCTCGTGATCGAGGACGACTACGACGGCGAGTTCCGCTACGACCGTCAGCCGGTCGGGGCGGTCCAGGGGATCGGCCCGGACGAGGTCGTGTACGCGGGGAGCGTCTCCAAGACGATCGGTCCGGCGGTCCGCCTCGGGTGGATGATCGTTCCCGAGCGGTGGCTCGACGCCGTCGTGGACGCGAAGACCCACGCCGACTACCGGACGGGGAGCGCCGACCAGCTCGCCCTGGCCCACCTGATCGAGTCCCACGGCTACGACCGCCACGTCCGGGCGGTCCGGGGGCGGTACCGCCGACGCAGGGACCTGCTGGTCGGTCGACTGGCGGGACTGGTCGGGGGCGGCGCCGTCCAGGTCTCCGGGATCTCTGCGGGGTTGCACGCGCTCATCGGGCTCCCGGGCGCGGTGGACGAGGCCGCGGTGGTCAGGCGGGCGGCCGACCTCGGCCTGGAGGTCACGGGCCTCGCCGAGCACCGGCACGTGCCGGGCGAGGGCGTGCCCGGGCTCGTCGTCGGCTACGGAACGCCCAGCGAGCCTGAGGTCTCACGGGCGCTCGACCTGCTCGTCCGGGCGCTCGGCGGCCCGTGACGGGCCGCGCACGGCCCCGAGGACCCAGCGGCGATAGGCTGTGGGACGTGATCCCTGCACCTGGTTCCTCGCCCGTCCGCGTCCGCTTCTGTCCGTCGCCCACCGGTACGCCGCACGTCGGCCTCATCCGCACGGCGCTGTTCAACTGGGCGTACGCCCGGCACGTGGGCGGGACGTTCGTCTTCCGCATCGAGGACACCGACGCCGCGCGCGACTCCGAGGAGAGCTACCAGCAGCTCCTCGAGGCGCTGCGCTGGCTCGGCATGGACTGGGACGAGGGCGTCGAGGTCGGCGGTCCGCACGAGCCCTACCGCCAGTCGCAGCGCGGTGACATCTACCAGGACGTCATCCGTCGGCTCGTCGAGGGCGGCTACGCGTACGAGTCCTTCTCGACGCCCGAGGAGATCGAGGCGCGCAACGTCGCGGCCGGTCGGCCCAAGGCCATGGGCTACGACGGGTTCGACCGCACGCTGACCGACGAGCAGAAGGCCGCGTTCCGCGCCGAGGGCCGCGAGCCGGTGCTGCGCATGCGCATGCCGGACACCGACGTGGCGTTCACGGACCTGGTGCGCGGCGAGATCTCGTTCGGTGCGGGCTCGGTCCCGGACTACGTGATCGTGCGTGGCAACGGCCAGCCCCTGTACACGCTGGTCAACCCGGTCGACGACGCCCTCATGGGCATCACGCACGTGCTGCGCGGCGAGGACCTGCTGTCCTCGACCCCGCGCCAGGTCGTCCTGTACCGCGCGCTGCTCGAGCTGGGCGTCGCGCACGTCATGCCCCAGTTCGGCCACCTGCCGTACGTCATGGGCGAGGGCAACAAGAAGCTCTCCAAGCGTGACCCCGAGTCCAACCTGTTCCTGCACAAGGAGCGCGGCTTCACGCCCGAGGGCCTGCTCAACTACCTCGCGCTGCTGGGCTGGAGCATCTCGGCGGACAACGACATCTTCACGGTCGAGGAGATGGTCGCGGCGTTCGACGTCGCCGACGTCAACCCCAACCCCGCCCGTTTCGACCTCAAGAAGGCCGAGGCGATCAACGCGACGCACCTGCGCATGCTGGCGCCCGAGGACTTCCGCGACCGCCTGGTCCCGTACCTGCACCAGGGCGGGTTCGTCCCGGCCGACTCGTTCGCGGACCTCTCGGCCGAGCACCAGGCGCTCGTCACGGCGGGTGCGCCGCTCGTGCAGGAGCGCATGGTCCTGCTCGGCGAGGCCAAGGGCATGCTCGGCTTCCTGTTCGTGGCCGACGACGCCGTGCCCGTCGAGGACGAGGCGCGCGCCGCGCTGCGCGAGGAGGCGCCGGCCGTGCTCGACGCCGCGATCCGCGTGCTCGACGCCCTGGACGACTTCTCGACGGACCTGGTCCAGGAGGCGCTCAAGGCCGTCCTGGTCGAGGAGATGGGCATCAAGCCCCGCTTCGCGTTCACGCCGCTGCGCGTGGCCGTGACGGGACGTCGCGTGTCGCCGCCGCTGTTCGAGTCGATGGAGATCCTCGGCAAGGAGTCCACCCTGGCGCGTCTGCGGGCGCTGCGCGCGTCGCTGTGACCGCGCCCGAACCGGCGCCCGGTACGGTGCTGCCCTCGCTTCCCGACGGCGTCGCTCCCCTCGCGGGGGACGTCGCGCCCGGCGCGGCTGTCGACGGTGTCGACGGGGTCCTGTTCGACGTCGACGACACGCTCGTCGACACCCGCGGCGCGTTCGCGCTCGCGATCGACGCGGTGTGCGAGGTGTACCTGCCCCACCTGCCGGTCGAGAGGTACGGGGAGGTCCTCGCGCTGTGGCGCAGCGACCCGCACGGCTGGTACCGGGCGTACACGCGCGGCGAGCTGACGTTCGACGGCCAGCGCATGCTGCGCGCGAACGAGCTGCAGGAGACGTTCGGCGGAGTGGTCCTCGACGAGGACGGGTACGCGGCGTGGAAGACGGTGTTCTGGGGCACGTTCGAGGAGAGCTGGCGCGCGCACGACGACGCCGCACCGGTCCTCGCGCGGCTCGCCGCCGCAGGGGTCAAGGTGGGTGCGCTGTCCAACGCGTCGGTCGCGCTCCAGACGGACAAGCTGACCCGGTCGGGGCTCTCGGACGTGCCCATGCTCGTGGGCGTCGACACCCTGGGATTCGGCAAGCCGGACCCGCGGGTCTTCGTCGAGGCGTGCGCGCGCCTGGGCACGGACCCGGCGCGCACGGTCTACGTGGGCGACGAGCTCGACGTCGACGCGCGGGCCGCGGCTGCCGCGGGCCTGACGGGCGTGTGGATCGACCGTCCGGGCACCCGGCGTGGTGGCCCGCACGAGGAGGACCCCGAGGCCGCGCGCGCGGCGGGGGTGCACGTCGTGGCGACGCTCGACGAGGTCGGCGACCTGGTGCTCGCGGGGCGCTGACCGTCGGACTTCTGCCTGTGCCGCCCGTCCTGCGGTGCGAGGTGCGACGTCTTGCCGGGCGCGAGGTAGAACGTGCTGCGCGAGGTAGTGCGCGGCGCGTCCTACCT
>NZ_JBHXBO010000242.1:0-6148 GCF_042726775.1 Oerskovia sp. NPDC060287 | reverse complement strand
GAATCGACCCCCGATAGCCGCATCTCGATCCCCCTCGGGCCCGGTCCGCCAGTGCGGGCTGGGTGCGGGCCGGGCCAGGGCGGCGCCGGACCGGGCCAAGCAGCCCCAGGCAAACGCCCGCCAGGCCAGGCAAGCGCCCGACCGGCAAGGGTCCGACAGTTGTCCACAGGTACCGGGCACCGCCCCACAGCGACGTCCGGATCTGCGAACCTCTCCCCGTGCCCGCTGCTCTCGTCCCGCTGCCGCCCACCCCGTTCCTCGTGGCCGACGCCTGCGCGGCCGGGTGCACACGCGACCAGCTGCGCCACCCCGCGCTGCACACGCCGGTCCGCGGGGTCCGCATGGCGGCCGGGTCCGCGAACGATCTCGACGCACTCTGCCGCGCCGTCGCCCTGACCTTCCGGGCCGGGGACGCGTTCTCGCACCTCACGGCGGCCGCTCTCCTGGGGCTGCCCCTGCCTGCTCACCATCGGCCGACCGAGCGGTTGCACGTCTCCAGCAGCCCTGGGTCGCGCTCGCGCGACGCGGCGTTGCTCGTCGGGCACTCGGGAGTGCTCGCCCAGCAGACCTTCCGGCACCAAGGGCTTCCGGTGACCGTCCCCGCCCGCACCTGGTTGGACCTCGGCAGCATGACGGGCACGGACGCC
This sequence comes from Oerskovia sp. NPDC060287, assembly GCF_042726775.1. Taxonomy (NCBI): domain Bacteria; kingdom Bacillati; phylum Actinomycetota; class Actinomycetes; order Micrococcales; family Cellulomonadaceae; genus Oerskovia; species Oerskovia sp. NPDC060287. The sequence goes on along the minus strand of NZ_JBHXBO010000242.1, from coordinate 5,501 downwards.
GGAGACCGCCTGACGCGCGGGGAACTCGTCGTCCTGACCGACGCGGTCCTCGCGCTGCGTCACCCGGCCACCACCCGCCTCGCACTGGAGCGCGCGCTGTCCTGGTTCGTCGGCGGTCGCGGGCGGCGTGACCTGCGGACTGCGCTGTCTGCCGCCCGATCCTTCGTCGACTCGCCCATGGAGACGCGGGTCCGGCTCCTGCTGGTCGCCTCGGGCTTCCCGTGCCCGGTCGTCGGGGCGGACCTGCTCGCGGAGGACCAGTGGGTCGCGCGTCCAGACATGTGCTGGCCGCAGGCGCGCATAGCGATCGAGTACGACGGCGCACACCACTACTCGTCCCAGCACCAGATGCGCAGCGACGTCGCCCGCAGGGAGAACATCGAACGGCTCGGCTGGAGAGTGGTCGTCCTCTACTCGCACGACGTGCTCACCGCGTGGAAAGCGACCTGCGGGCGGTTGATCACCGCGTTCGGGGACCAGGGCGTGGACCTCGGTCGGCTCGCCGACGCTCCCGACACCCCTGTGCGCGCCCGCATCGTCGTCGCTCGGCGCTGACCGTCCCGTCGACCCGTCAGCCGGCGGTCGCGGGCTCGCCTCAGCACCCGTCCAGCCTAGAAGCCGTGCGCCGACGCATGACCACCACCCGCGAGATGCGGCCATCGGGGGTCGAATCGGCCATTCGACCCCCGATAGCCGCATCTCGGCGTCGGGCGCCCCGGGCCCAGGGCCCTCCCGCCGCCCCAGGCCGCTCAGCCCGTCAGGACCCGGTACCCGGCTCCCCGCAGCTGCGCCACGAGCGCCTCGCAGTGCTCCTGCCCCTTGGTCTCGACCTGCATGCGCACCCAGGCCTCGCCGATCGCGAGGTGCACGTCGGTACGGTCGTGGTCGATGTGCATGATCGAACCGCCGACCCCCGCGATCACGTCGAGCATCTGCGCGAGCGCTCCCGGCCGGTCGTCGAGCAGGACCTGCATCTGCATGTACCGGCCCGCGGCCGCGAGCCCGTGCCGCAGCACGCGCAGCAGCACCAGCGGGTCGATGTTCCCCCCGGACAGGATCACCACGACGGGGCCCTCCCACCCGGTCGGGTCGGCCAGCAGCGCGGCCACCCCCGCGGCCCCCGCCGGCTCGACGACGAGCTTGGCCCGCTCGGTGATCATCAGCAGCGCCCGGGACAGCTCGTCCTCGGTCACGGTGCGCACCTCGGGACCGAGCTCGGACACGATCGAGAACGGCACGGGTCCCGGGGTGCCCACCGCGATGCCGTCGGCCATGGTCGAGCGGGCGAGCGACGTCGTCGGGACCCCTGCCGCGAGCGAGCCCGGGTACGCCGCGGCGCGCGCCGCCTGGACCCCCACGACCTTGACGTGCGGCGCGGCCTCGGCCATGGCCGCCGCGACGCCCGCGACCAGGCCGCCGCCGCCGAGCGGCATGACGACGGTGCGGACGTCGGGCACCTGCTCGAGGATCTCGAGCGCGAGCGTGCCCTGGCCCGCGACGACGTCGGGGTGGTCGAACGGGTGGATGAAGACCGCGCCCGTGCGCTCGGCCTCGGCCTTCGCGGCCGCGAGCGTCTCGTCGACGTCGACGCCGACGAGACGCACCTCGGCGCCGTACTCGCGCGTCGCGGCGACCTTGGGCAGCGCGGCGTCGACCGGCATGTAGACCACGGCCTGGATACCGAGCAGCCCCGCCGCGAACGCGACGCCCTGGGCGTGGTTCCCGGCGCTCGCCGCGACGACACCGCGTGCCTTCTCCGCGGGGGTAAGCCGGGCCATGCGGATGTACGCGCCCCGGATCTTGAAGGAGCCGGCGCGCTGGAGGTTCTCGCACTTGAGGACCACGGGCACGCCGGCGACCTGGCTGATCGCACGGCTCGTCTGGACGGGGGTCCGGTAGGCGACGCCGTCGAGCATGCGGGCGGCGTCGCGGATGCTGTCGAGGGTCACGGCGGGTTGAGCGAGGGTCACGCGTCCCCGCCCGTGCTCGTCCCGGTGCCCGACGGCGTCGCGCGCCCCGGGCGGGTGCGCCGGCGACCCGCGGTGGTCGAGGAGGCCGGGACCCTCTCGTCGTCCGCGAGGTCGGCCTCGGCGCGACGGATCATGACCGGCACCGCGGGCTTGCCACGGATGACGAGGGTGTCGTCGGTCCCGAGGTCGGGGAACTTGTCGTGCCCGTTGAAGTACAGGACCACGGTGTTGATCAGGGCGGCGAGCGGCACCGCGAACAGGGCGCCGACGATGCCCGCCGCGAACCCGCCCGCGGCGACCACGAGCAGCACCGCGACCGGGTGCAGCGAGACCGCGTGCCCCATGAGGAACGGCTGGAGCGCGTGGCTCTCGATCTGCTGGACCGCGAGCACGATGCCCAGCATGATGAGCGCCGCGACCCACCCGTTCGCGACCAGCACGACCAGCACGGCGACCGCGCCCGTCACGACCGCTCCGACGATCGGGATGAACGACCCGACGAACACGAGGATGCCGAGCGGCAGGGCGAGCGACGGCACGAAGAAGGCCGCACCGACACCGATACCGACGGCGTCGACGAGAGCGACGAGGATCTGCGTCCGGGCGTAGGCGGACAGCGTGACGATGCCGCGGCGCCCGGCCTGGTGGATCGTGAACCGCGAGCGCGCCGGGAACAGCCCCACGCACCAGGACCAGATGGTCCGTCCGTCGAGCAGGAAGAAGAACGTGCAGAACAGGGCGATCACGGCACCCGCGGCCACGTGGCCGACCGTCGTGGCCGCACCGAGCGCGCCTGACACGATGCTGTCCTGGCTCGAGCTGATGAAGCCCTCGAGCTCCTTCAGGTACCCGTTGATCTGCTCGACGCCGAGCCCGAACGGGCCGGCCTCCAGCCAGTCCATGAACTCGTTGAAGCCGTCGATCGCCTTGTCCTTGAGCTCGGCGATGCCGCTCACGATCGTGCTGCCGGCGACCGTGACGAGCCCGGCGACCACCGCGAGCAACCCGAGGAGGGCCGAGATCGAGGCCAGCCCGCGCGAGAAGCGCAGGTGCCGCTGGAGGAAGCTGCGGACCGGCGTGAGCAGGACCGTGAGGAGCAGCGCGATCGCGACCGGAACGACGATCACCTTGAACAACGCCGTGACGTAGAGGCTCGCGGCGACGAGCGCGCCGATCAGGAGGAGACGCCACGACCACGCCGCGGCGGTCTGGATCGACGGCGGGACGGCCTCCGCACCGAACGGCTTGCCGCCCCGTGGGTTCGTCCCCGACGTGCCCGCCGACGCGACGGCACCTGCGGGGGCGGGCGACGCCGTCGGGCAGGGAGCGCCCGCCTGGGCCGCACGGCCCTTGCGCGATGCCGCGCTCACGCGAGAGCCCGCGCGAGGTCCGCGATCAGGTCTGCTGCGTCCTCGATACCGACCGACAGGCGCACGAGGTCGTCGGGGACCTCGAGGGCCGAGCCCGCGACCGACGCGTGCGTCATACGACCGGGGTGCTCGATCAGCGACTCGACACCGCCGAGAGACTCCGCGAGCGTGAACACCTGGGTGCGGGCGCAGACCGCGAGCGCCTTCTCCTCGCTCCCCGCGCGGAAGGACACCATGCCGCCGAACCCGCGCATCTGCCGCGTCGCGAGCTCGTGACCCGGGTGCGACGCCAGGCCCGGGTAGATGACCTGGGTCACCGCGGGGTGCGTCTCGAGGAACTCGGCGACCGCGGCCGCGTTGGCAGCGTGCCGGTCCATGCGCACCGCGAGCGTCTTGAGGCCGCGCAGCGTGAGCCACGCGTCGAACGGCCCGGCGACCGCCCCCGAGGAGTTCTGGTGGAAGCCGACCGCGTCGGCCAGGCCGCGCGTGCCCGCGGGCGAGACGAGGTCGCCCGGGAGCTCGGCGCCGTCCGCCACGACGAGCGCTCCCCCGACGACGTCGCTGTGCCCGCCGATGTACTTGGTCGTCGAGTGCACGACGACGTCCGCCCCCAGGGCGATGGGCTGCTGCAGGTAGGGCGTCGCGAAGGTGTTGTCGACCACGAGGGTCGCGCCGTGCGCGTGCGCGACCTGTGCGAGCGCCGCGATGTCGCTGATGCCGAGCAGCGGGTTGGTCGGGGTCTCGACCCACAGGACCTTGGTGCGCCCAGGCTGGACCGCGGCTCGCACGGCGTCGAGGTCGGTGAGGTCCACGGCCGTGTGCTCGATCCCCCACGGGCCGAAGACCCGGGCGACCAGGCGGTACGTGCCTCCGTACGCGTCGTCGGGCACCAGGACGTGGTCACCCGGGCGCAGCGTCGCCCGCAGGAGCGTGTCCTCCGCGGCGAGGCCCGAGGCGAACGCGAAGCCGCGCGCCTGCGCAGCCCCGGCAGGCGTCTCGACGGCGCCGAGCGCCTCCTCGAGCGCGGTGCGGGTCGGGTTCGCGGACCGGGAGTACTCGTACCCCCCGCGCAGACCGCCGACGCCGTCCTGCTTGTAGGTGGAGACCTGGTAGATCGGGGGCACGACGGCCCCCGTCGTCGCGTCCGGGTCCTGTCCCGCATGGATGGCGCGGGTCGCGAAGCCGGTGCTCGACCAGTCGGGGTGGGAGGGAGTGCTCGCGCTGCTCATCCTGTGAGCCTACGTGCCCTGACGGCGCGTGTTCCTGCCGAACACGACGGTTCTCGGAGAGCGGACGTGTGCATTTCACCCACGGCCGATCGGCAGGAGGCTCCCGGGGAACAGCGGGCGGCGACGAGGTGTTGCCCAGGTGTCGGCAACAGGTGGAGGTAAAGATGTTCGAGTCGTTGTTCGGGTCCTCGATGAAGACCCAGATGGTCGCGCCCGAGAAGGCGCTCGCCGGGCGGGACCAGCCCGTGCTCCCCGTGGCCCGCCCGCACACGGTCCTCGGGACCTCGATCACGGGCCCGTGGCCCGAGGGCACGCGCGTGCTGTACCTCGCGATGGGCTGTTTCTGGGGGGCCGAGGAGATCTTCTGGCAGGTGCCGGGTGTGATCTCGACGGCCGTCGGCTACATGGGTGGCACCACGCCGAACCCCACGTACGAGGAGGTCTGCACCGCCCGCACCGGGCACACCGAGACCGCGCTCGTGGCCTACGACCCGTCGGTCGTGAGCGAGGAGGAGCTGCTCAAGATCTTCTGGGAGCGCCACGACCCCACGCAGGGCTACCGGCAGGGCAACGACGTCGGCACCCAGTACCGCTCGGCGGTCTACTGGACGACGCCCGAGCAGGAGGCCGCGGTCCGCGAGACCGAGGCGCGGTACCAGAAGGTGCTGACCGCACGCGGGCTCGACCCCATCACCACGGAGGTCGCGCCGGCCGAGGGCCGCACGTTCTACTACGCCGAGGACTACCACCAGCAGTACCTCGACAAGAACCCCAACGGCTACCGCTGCCACGCGACGACGGGGATCCCTTTCCCCGACGCGGCATGACGCTGGGCTGCGCGCCCTGGCCGGTCTGAACGGCCCCGCCAGGCTGAACGGTCTCGCCGAGAAGTGAGTAGGTGCCCCTGTTCGGGTCGGATCTGGGCCACCTAC
>NZ_JBHXBO010000241.1:0-6159 GCF_042726775.1 Oerskovia sp. NPDC060287 | reverse complement strand
GGCCCCAGGATGATCCCTGGGGCCCGTGGCGTGTCAGGTGTCCTTCGGAAGTACGGTGCTCAGCTCGTGGCGCGGCGCCGAGCCAACACGACGAGACCCGCGCCGGCGCCCAGGAGCACGACGGAGATCAGGACGACGAGGGCCGTACGCGCCCCCGTGCTCGCGAGCCCGCGCTCGTCCTCGGCCGAGGGGGAGGGAGTCGAGGACCGGTCGGACGGCGTCGCGGTGCTGTCGGCAGGCGGTGTGGTGGCCGGGGGAGAGGCCTTCTCGGTAGGCGTCGTGGTCTCGTCCGTGGGAGGAGTGCTCTCGCGAGGCGCGGGCTCCTCGGGAACGTCCTTGTCGACCGGCGGGGTGGTCGACGTCGGAGGGACGACGAGAGGCGTGGAGGGCTCGGGGTCGCAACCGAGCGACGTCAGGCCGATCCACGGGTAGTTGTGGTGCTCGAGCCCGCTGCCGCCGTTCCCACCGAACGTCAGGTCGCCGCCGACCCAGAGCCGGCCGTTGGTGCTCGTGCTCTGGACGACCTTGACCGAGGGCTTCGGGGCGAGGATCGATCCGACGGTCTGGCTGTTGCCCGAGAGGGTGAGCGACGTGGCGTCGGGGAAGTTCCACAGGATCCGGGGCGCCCACGTCCCCAGGGCGGTGAACGTGTCGATCCGCTGGCCGATCGACTCCGCTGCGGTGTGGACCATCGTGAAGTCGACCGTGCTGCCCGAGACGTTGACGACGATCGGGGCCGAGGTGCCGACGTTCGCGAAGACGAGCGTGCCGTTCGTCTTCTTGAGCTCCTGGGCCGTCAGGGAGAAGACCTGCGGGGCGCTGGTCCCGTCGCCCGTGAGCGACGCGAACCCGCCGGTCGTGCCGAGCGAGCCCGTCGCGGTGAGCGCGGCGAGGTCGGCGGAGGCCGTCCTGAGGAGGGAGCTGGCGGCCTTGGCGCTCGAGGCGGGTGCGGAGCTGTCGGGCTTCCGGACACCGCCGTTGAGCTCCATGGCCCCGCTGATCGAGCCCGTGGCCGCCACGTTGCCACCCTGGGCGATCCCGTGCCCGACGTCGATGCGTCCGTTCGAGACGGAGACGCCGCCGTCCGCGACCAGCATGTCGCTCCCGCCGGGCGGGACGATCTGGGACCCGCCGCCGGCGCGGCCGAAGTTCATCAGGCCACCCGTCGCGATGTCGATGCTGCCTCCGGCCAGGAGGACCCCTTCCGACTCGGCGGCGCCGGGCCGGGCGGCGTAGTCGCCCCCGACGAAGACTGCGACGCCCGCGTCGGTGAAGGCGGGGCCGCCGGTCGAGATCCCTGGCAGGGTGCTCGACGGCGTGCACACGGGGGTGGCGGCCAGGGGCGAGGCGACCGCAGCCGGAGCGCCGGCGAGACCGACCAGTCCGGTGGTCAGCGCGCCGGTGACGAGCGCGCCGAGAAGGGAGCGCCGGGGTGTCCGGCGCGTCGTGCTGAGGAACATCGATGTCTCCGGGAGGGGGTCGTGGACGCGAAAGTAAGTTCTGTGTACAAATCCGGGCCAGATGTATCCATCGACGTCTGTTTTGTCGGGGATCGCACGGGATGGCAAGGATTACGGGCACACTAGGGCGCTCCTTCGCGACACGCCAAATTTCCGGCCGGGTGAATGTCGCCCCGCCGTGCGAGGGGCGTGAGAGGGCTGCTGGGCCGAGTGTCGGTGGTTCGCCGTACCGTGGACTCATGCGACCTGTCACCGATCTCCAGCGCACCGTCGCCCCCTTCGAGGTCATCTCCGACTACACGCCCTCGGGCGACCAGCCGACGGCCATCGCCGAGCTCTCCGAGCGGTTGCGGGCGGGGGAGAAGGACGTGGTGCTGCTCGGCGCGACCGGGACCGGCAAGTCCGCGACGACGGCCTGGCTGATCGAGGAGCTGCAGCGGCCCACGCTGGTCATGGCACCGAACAAGACGCTGGCCGCCCAGCTGGCGACCGAGTTCCGTGAGCTGCTGCCCAACAACGCGGTCGAGTACTTCGTCTCGTACTACGACTACTACCAGCCCGAGGCGTACATCGCCCAGACGGACACCTACATCGAGAAGGACTCGTCGATCAACGACGAGGTCGAACGCCTGCGGCACTCCGCGACCTCGTCGCTGCTGACGCGCCGTGACGTCGTCGTCGTGGCGTCGGTGTCGTGCATCTACGGTCTGGGCACACCGCAGGAGTACGTCGACCGCATGGTCCGTCTCGACGTCGGAGACCAGGTCGAGCGGGACGTGATGCTCCGCCAGTTCGTCACCATGCAGTACACGCGCAACGACATGGCGTTCACGCGTGGCACGTTCCGCGTGCGGGGCGACACGGTCGAGATCATCCCCGTGTACGAGGAGCTCGCGATCCGCATCGAGTTCTTCGGTGACGAGATCGAGGCCATCCACCTGCTGCACCCGCTCACGGGGGAGGTCGTGCGGTCGGAGACGAGCGTCAACCTGTTCCCCGCGACGCACTACGTCGCCGGCCCGGAGCGCATGGAACGGGCGATCACCTCGATCGAGGCCGAGCTCGAGCAGCGGCTGGCCGAGCTCGAGCGGCAGAACAAGCTGCTCGAGGCCCAGCGCTTGCGCATGCGCACCACGTACGACATCGAGATGATGCGCCAGATCGGGTCGTGCTCCGGGATCGAGAACTACTCGCGGCACATCGACGGCCGTGAGGCCGGCACGGCCCCCCACACGCTCCTCGACTACTTCCCCGAGGACTTCCTCCTCGTGATCGACGAGTCGCACGTGACGGTGCCCCAGATCGGGGCCATGTTCGAGGGGGACATGTCGCGCAAGCGCAACCTCGTCGACCACGGGTTCCGTCTGCCGAGCGCCATGGACAACAGGCCCTTGCGCTGGGAGGAGTTCGTCGAGCGGATCGGGCAGACGGTCTACCTGTCGGCGACGCCCGGGAAGTACGAGCTCTCGATGTCGGACGGGGTCGTCGAGCAGATCATCCGTCCCACGGGACTCGTCGACCCGGAGATCGTGGTCAAGCCGACCACGGGCCAGATCGACGACCTGCTCCACGAGATCCGCGAACGGGTCGAGCGCAACGAGCGGGTCCTGGTCACGACGCTCACCAAGAAGATGTCCGAGGACCTCACGGACTACTTCCTGGAGCGGGACGTGCGTGTCCGCTACCTGCACTCGGAGGTGGACACGCTGCGCCGTGTCGAGCTGCTCCGCGAGCTCCGCCTGGGTGAGTACGACGTCCTGGTCGGCATCAACTTGCTCCGCGAGGGGCTGGACCTCCCGGAGGTCTCGCTCGTCGCGATCCTGGACGCCGACAAGGAGGGCTTCCTGCGGTCAGGGACGTCGCTCATCCAGACGATCGGGCGTGCGGCCCGCAACGTCTCGGGCCAGGTGCACATGTACGCGGACAAGATCACCCCGGCCATGGCGCAGGCGATCGAGGAGACCACCCGACGCCGCGAGAAGCAGGTGGCTTACAACCTGGAGCACGGGGTGGACCCCACCCCGCTGCGCAAGAAGATCGCCGACGTCACGGACATGCTCGCGCGCGAGGACATCGACACGCAGGAGCTCCTCGCGGGTGGCTACCGGCAGCCGGGCAAGGGCAAGGCCCCCGTGCCGGCAGGGGGCAAGGCGGGTGCGGCCACCAACCGGCTCGCCGGGGTCGCCGCGGGCGAGCTCGCCGACCTGATCCAGGAGCTGAGCGACCAGATGCACGGAGCGGCGGCCGAGCTCCAGTTCGAGCTCGCCGCCCGGCTGCGCGACGAGATCTCCGGCCTCAAGAAGGAGCTGCGCCAGATGCACTCCGCGACCGCCTGACCGGTTCCGCGGGCCGGCCCCGGGTGCGGCGGCCCGGCCTGCGGGATGATCCGGCTGCCCGTGACGGTTGTGGAAGGCGTGGGCGACTCGCGGTGGCGATGGCCTATGCTTGCTCGGTTGAAGGGGAGTATTCCCGAACACGGTGATGTCGTCATCACGGTCGACGCAATCGTCGGCCCGGTGTCACCGGTCCAGCACGGCCACCTCTCGCGACCGCCCTCGGGCAGGTCGGTGGCCAGACGTGGGCGGAAGAGACCTTCGGTACTCAGTGCTACGTACCGGAGGTATGTGTGATGGATGTTCCTGTCTGGATGTGGGTCGCGACGGTCGGCGTGATCGTCGCGATGCTGGCCTTCGACTTCGTGGGTCACGTCCGCACCCCGCACGCCCCGACCCTCAAGGAAGCCTCGTGGTGGTCGGCCGGCTACGTCGGTATCGCGATCCTCTTCGGTGTCGGGATCTGGGCCTACTTCGGCTCGGTCTACGGCGGCGAGTACTTCGCCGGGTACATCACCGAGAAGAGCCTGTCGGTCGACAACCTCTTCGTGTTCGTCCTCATCATGACGAGCTTCCGGGTGCCCAGGCTGTACCAGCAGAAGGTCCTGCTGATCGGCATCACCATCGCCCTGGTCCTGCGCACGATCTTCATCTTCCTGGGCGCCGCGCTCATCGAGAACTTCAGCTGGGTCTTCTACATCTTCGGCGCCTTCCTCATCTACACGGCCTACGCGCAGATCAAGAGCGCGCGGTCGCACGAGGAGGAGGAGTACAAGGAGAACGCGGTCCTGCGCCTCACGCGCCGCATCTTCCCGACGACGGACGCGTACGTCGAGGACAAGATGTTCACGACGATCTCCGGCAAGCGCTACATCACCCCCATGCTCATCGTGATGATCGCGATCGGCAGCGCCGACCTCCTGTTCGCGGTCGACTCGATCCCCGCGATCTTCGGCCTGACGCAGGAGACCTTCCTGGTCTTCGCGGCCAACGCGTTCTCGCTCCTGGGCCTGCGCCAGCTCTACTTCCTCATCGACGGTCTGCTCGACCGTCTCGTCTACCTCGCGTGGGGCCTGGCGGCGATCCTCGGCTTCATCGGGATCAAGCTCCTCATCCACGCGATGCACACCAACGAGATCCCGTTCATCAACGGCGGTGAGCACATCACCTTCGTGCCGGAGATCTCGACCGCCGTCTCGCTCAGCTTCATCGTGGTGACCCTCGCGATCACGACGGTCGCGAGCCTCGCGAAGGACCGTAGCGACCGTCGTCGCCTGGAGAAGGAAACCTACTGATGCAGCACGAGCTCCCGTTCTGGTTCGAGGCGGCGTCCCTGACGTCCCTCGTCGTCCTCCTGCTCGTCGACCTGGTGATCGTGGGCAGACGCCCGCACGTGCCGTCGATGAAGGAGAGCGGCCTGTGGGTGGCGTTCTACGTCGCCCTGGCACTGGTCTTCGGTGGGCTCGTGGCTCTCGTGGGCGGGAGCGCGCCTGCTGTCGAGTTCTACGCAGGCTGGCTCACGGAGTACAGCCTGTCGGTCGACAACCTCTTCGTGTTCGTCATCATCATGACGAGGTTCGCCGTACCGCGAGAGCACCAGCAGAAGGTCCTCATGGTGGGGATCATCGTGGCGCTCGTGCTGCGCGGAGCCTTCATCCTGGCGGGCGCCGCGATCATCGCGCAGTTCGTGTGGGTGTTCTACCTGTTCGGCGCGTTCCTGATCTACACCGCGATCAAGCTGGTCGCGGGTGGGGACGAGCCGGAGGAGTACCAGGAGAACCGGCTGATCCGTTCGCTGCGGCGGGTGCTTCCCCTGTCGCAGACGTACGACGGCGGCAGGCTGCGGACCGTGGTGGACGGCAAGAAGCTCTTCACGCCCATGCTCATCGTGTTCCTCGCGATCGGCAGCACGGACCTGCTGTTCGCGTTCGACTCGATCCCCGCGATCTTCGGCCTGACGCAGGACCCGTTCATCGTGTTCACGACGAACGTCTTCGCGCTCATGGGGCTCCGCCAGCTCTACTTCCTGCTGGGTGGGCTGCTCGAGCGCCTGGTCTACCTGCCGATCGGTCTGGCGGTGATCCTGGGCTTCATCGGGGTCAAGCTGATCCTCGAGGCGCTGCACGAGAACACGCTGCCGTTCATCAACGGCGGGCAGCACATCGAGGCCGTCCCCACGGTCCCGATCTGGCTCTCGCTCGTGGTGATCGTGGGGGCGCTGGGAGTCACCACGGTGGCGAGCCTGCTGCGCACGCGCGGCCAGGACAAGGCGGAACCCGTGTCCGACGACGTCGACGTGGCCTCCTAGCCCGGCTCGCCCGGGCGTACTCGTGGCCCGGTGCACGACGGCCCGCCTCCCCTCGGGG
>NZ_JBHXBO010000240.1:0-6165 GCF_042726775.1 Oerskovia sp. NPDC060287 | reverse complement strand
TGCCCGCTCCCCGGGGCCCGGCGCGGCGGCCCCCCCCCCGGGGGGGGGTGGGGGGCGCGCCCCCCCCCCCACCCCTCCTGGCATGTCCACCCACGTCGCCTCAGCCCCCGCGGGGCGGGACCCCGCGACGTGGGGCCGTCGGGCTCAGCGGCAGAGGACGGCGAACCCGCCGCGCGTGCCCGTGTCCTCGAGGAGGCGGTAGCGCGCCTCGGCGCCGTGGTCGGAGTCCAGCGACCAGATCCGCTGCTCGACCCGACCACCCGACTCGTACGCGAGGGCGATGCGGTCGTACGCGCGCCCGTCGGCGCGGCGGCCGATCACCTGGCTGGGGGCGCCGGGGCTCGAGCACGCCAGGGTGGCCACGAACTCGTCGTCGCGCAGCGTGCGCAGGGTCTCGTGCTGCTGACGCAGGTCGGACATGTTCACGGTCCCCACCAGCAGGGTCTCCTGGAGCACCTGCGGCTGGTCGAGAACGGTCGTGTCGGGGGTCTGGGCGATGGTCGCCATGTGGTTCCTCTCGGTAGGGGGGAGTCGGGGGGCGCGCGTCATTCCGCGGCGTGGACCGGCTCCGTCTGCTCGCAGGATCGACAGATCCCGCGGAAGGTCACGTCGGTCACGAACACGCGCATGTCGTGGCTGTCCGACGGGGTGAGGCAGGGTGCGTGGCCGACCACGCAGTCCACGTCCTCGACCCGGCCGCACACGACGCACTGCACGTGGTGGTGGTTGTCGCCCGTCCGGGTCTCGTAACGCGCTCCTGCGGAGCCGGGAAGGTCCGTCCGGCGGAGCATGCCCCGCTGGTGCAGGTCCTGCACGATGTTGTGGACAGCCTGGGGCGACGTCGACGGCAGCTCCTCGCGGAGCGCCTGGTAGACGTCGGAGGCGCTGACGTGGGGGTGCTCGTCGATGTAGGCGAGCGCCGCGACACGGCCGGCCGTCGCACGCAGCCCCCCGGCGCGGAGGTCCGCGGCCCGGTCGGTGGCGCTGCGCGAGCCACCCGTCCTGTCCATGCCTACGACCCTAGACGGTTGTTTTGATTCAGTCAAAACAACGCCCGACTCAAAGGAGAGACGGCTCCGGGAGGTGACCGCCGTCGCCACGTAGGGTGAAGAGCGTGACCTTCAGCGACGCGAGCAGGACCATCTACACGATCCCCGGGATGCACGTCACCGACCACGTGGTCGAGGTCCCCCTCGACTGGTTCGACGAGACCGACTCCCGCCGGATCACCGTCTTCGCCCGCGAGCTCGTCGACCCGATCAGACGGCGGGACGACCTCCCGCTGCTCGTGTTCCTCCAGGGCGGCCCGGGAGGCAAGGGCCCGCGCCCCACGGGGCCGGACGGCTGGGTCGGCACCATGCTCGCCACGCACCGCGTGATCCTGCTCGACCAGCGCGGCACGGGCCGCAGCTCGGCCCTGCGCGGGCGTCACCTCGCGGCGCTGGGCGACGCGGCCGCGCAGGCCGAGCACCTCTCGCACTTCCGCGCGGACTCGATCGTCGCCGACGCCGAGCACGTGCGCCGCACGCTGTTCGGCGGTCGCCGCTGGGAGTCGCTCGGGCAGAGCTACGGGGGCTTCCTCACGCTCACGTACCTCTCGCGCGCCCCCGAGGGCCTCTCGGCCTGCTACGTCACGGGCGGGCTCGCGGGCCTCGAGGCCGACGCGATCGAGGTCTACCGCCGCACCTACCCGCGCACCGCGGCCAAGAACGCTCGCTTCGCGTCGCGCTTCCCCGACGACGTCGCACGCCTCGCGCGCATCGCGGACAGGATCGCGGTGGGTGACGTCACGCTGCCCGACGGCGACACGCTCTCGGTGCGACGCCTCCAGACCCTCGGCATGGACTTCGGCATGAAGCCGGGCTTCGAACGCGTCCACTGGCTGCTCGACGAGGCGTTCGACCACGGCGACGAGGACCTGAGCGACACGTTCCTCAGCGAGGTCCGGGACCTGACCTCGTACCGGACGAACCCCCTGTACGCGGTGCTGCACGAGTCGATCTACGCCTCGGGCCACGGGGCCACGGGCTGGGCCGCCGAGCGGGTCCGCGCCGAGCACCCGGAGTTCTCCCCCGAGGCCCGACCGCTGCTCTTCACGGGCGAGATGATCTACCCCTGGATGTTCGAGGAGATCGCCGGCCTGCGAGACTTCCGGGGCGCCGCCGAGGAGCTGGCCCGCCGCGAGGACTGGACCACGCTGTACGACCTGGACGTGCTCGCGGCCAACGAGGTCCCGGTCGCCGCGGCCGTCTACTACGACGACATGTTCGTCGACGCCCACCTGTCGCTCGACACGGCCTCGCGCGTCGGGAACGTGCAGGCGCTCGTCACGAACGAGTTCGAGCACGACGGGTTGCGCACGGGTGACGTGCTGGAGCGTCTGCTGCCGCTCGTCGACCAGCAGGGCGGGCCGCTGCGCGACGCGTGACAGTCCTCGCCGGGACGGATCGGGCTCAGGCCCGCCGGGCGGGTCCGGGCGGGCCAGGCCGCACAGGGCGGACCGGCGCGTCCCTGCTCACTCCGCGTCGGGCGACGGCGCGTGCTTCTCGAGGAACGCGTAGACCTCCGAGGCGTCCACCCCGGGGAACGACCCCGAGGGCAGGGCCGACAGCACGTGCTGGTGCATGCGCGCGCTGGGCCACGCGACCTCCTCCCAGCGGCGCGCGAGCTGCGCCTGCGGCCGACGGCAGCACGCCTCGTCGGGGCAGGTCGAGGCGCGCCGCACGGTCGTCTCACGTCCACGGAACCACTTGGCCGAGGCGAACGGGACCCCGACCGTGATCGAGAACTCGCCCGTCGTCGTCGTGCCCGTCTGGGTGCTGCACCAGAACGTGCCCGCCGGGGTGTCCGTGTACTGGTAGGACTCGGTCGCCCGGTCGCGGCGCGCGAAGGCCTCGCGCGCGGCCCACCGGCGGCAGACGAGCTGCCCCTCGATGGCCCCCGTGACATCCGCAGGGAACGGCAGCCCGTCGTTCGCGTAGCCGCGGTAGAGCGCGCCGTCGTCGCCCACGCGCATGAAGTGCACGGGGATCCCCAGGCGCGAGGTCGCGAGGTTCGTGAAGCGCTGCGACGCGGCCTCGTGCGAGACGCCGAACGCGTCCCGGAAGTCCTCGACCGCGAGGTCCTTCTCCTTCTTGCGCTGCTCGAGGAACTCGACCGCGGCCGACTGCGGCATGAGGCAGCACGCGGCGAAGTACGTGATCTCGACGCGCTGCCTCAGGAAATGGGCGTAGGACGTGGGCCGCTGGTGCCCGAGCACCCGGTGCGCGATGGCCTGCAGGCCCAGCGAACGCAGACCGTGGCTCCCGGGGATCGAGGCCGGCGGGAGGTAGATGCGGCCGTTGCGCAGGTCCGTGACGGTGCGGGTCGAGTGCGGCAGGTCGTCGACGTGGAGCAGCGTGAAGCCGAGCTGCTCGGCCATGCGCGCGACCGTGCGGTGCGTGAGCGCGCCCACGCGGTAGCCGGCCCGGCGCGTCATCTCCTCGGCGAGGTCCTCGAGCTCGGGGATGTAGTTGTTGCGCGACTGGCGCTCGAGCCGGAGCTCGGTGTTGGCGCGCCGCGCCTCCTCGGGCGTCGCGATGGCCTCCGACGCTCGCCGCGCGAGCTCGCCGTGCAGGCCCACGAGGTTCTCCAGGACCGGCATGGGCAGCTTCTGGGAGGCCTTGACCGACGGCAGGCCCAGGGTCGCGAACAAGGGGCCGCGCTGGGCTCGGTCGAGCTCGATCTCGAGGGCCGCCCGGCGCGACGGCGGCTCGTCCGCGAGCAGGTCCGTGACCGCGACGTCGAGCGCCCCGGCGAGCGCCTGGAGCAGTGACAGGCGGGGTTCACGCTTGCCGTTCTCGATGAGCGACAGGAGGCTCGCGGTGGTCCCCACCTGCGCACCGAGGGCGTCGAGCGTGAGCTCGCTGCGGGTCCGGAACCAGCGGATCCTGCGCCCGAGCGTGATGAGGTCGGTGGTCGCAGGGGCGGGGACCTCGGGGGTCGTGGGGATCTTGCGGTCTTCGTCGACGGCCATTCCTTGACTCTATGTCAAGAACCGCGATTCTTGACATAGATCTGAGTGGAAAACTGCGTCGTTCCGGGTCGAAGGTGGAAACAGCAGAACAGACGCCCACCGGGCGGACGACCCCCGCCCAGGACCGGAGACCCGATCATGACCGTGACCGCCAACCCTCGCCGCACCCGCCACGCCGCCCTCACCGAGGACCTGCCCGACACGCTCGCCGCGACCATGGCCGGAGCGGCGTTCGGCCCCGGTGCCCGCTCCGCCGTCGGCGTGGCCCGCGACCCGCGCGCCTGGGTCCGCGAGATCGCGGACCTGACCGAACCCGACGCGGTCGTGTGGTGCGACGGGTCCGCGGCCGAGAAGCAGCGGCTGATCGATCTCATGGTCGACGCGGGCACGCTCCGCCCGCTCGACCCCGGGCTGCGCCCCGGCAGCTACCTCGCCCGGTCGGACCCGAGCGACGTGGCCCGTGTCGAGTCCCGCACGTTCATCTGCTCGCAGGACGAGGCCGACGCGGGCCCCACCAACAACTGGCGCGAGCCCGACGTCATGCGCGCCGAGCTGCGCGGGGTGTTCGACGGCTCGATGCGCGGCCGCACCATGTACGTGGTGCCGTTCTCGATGGGACCCGTCGGCGGCCCCCTCTCGCAGGCAGGCATCCAGGTCACCGACTCCCCGTACGTCGTCGTGAGCATGGGCGTCATGACCCGGGTCGGCAGCGACGTCCTGGCCCTGATCGACGCCGGTGCGCCGTTCGTGCCCGCCGTCCACTCGGTCGGAGCCCCGCTCGTGGTCGACCTCCCCGACGGTTCGATCGACCTCCACGAGGACGTCGCGTGGCCCTGCAACGACACCAAGTACATCGCCCACTTCCCCGAGACCCGCGAGATCTGGTCGTACGGCTCCGGGTACGGCGGCAACGCCCTGCTCGGCAAGAAGTGCTTCGCCCTGCGCATCGCCTCGGCCATGGCCCGCGACGAGGGCTGGCTCGCCGAGCACATGCTGCTCGTCCGGGCCACCTCGCCCGAGGGGCGCGCCTACCACCTCGCCGCGGCCTTCCCCTCGGCGTGCGGCAAGACGAACCTCGCGATGCTCCAGCCCACCGTGCCGGGGTGGAAGATCGAGACCATCGGCGACGACATCGCGTGGCTGCGTCGCGGCCCCGACGGGACGCTGCGCGCGATCAACCCCGAGGCCGGGTTCTTCGGCGTCGCCCCCGGCACGGGCATCGACACCAACCCCGTCGCGGTCGCGACGTTCGACCGCGACACCATCTTCACCAACGTCGCATTGACCGACGACGGCGACGTCTGGTGGGAGGGGCTCACGCCCGAGGCCCCCGAGCACCTGATCGACTGGCGCGGCAACGACTGGACGCCGGCCGACGGGGCCGCGGGCACGCCCGCCGCGCACCCCAACTCCCGGTTCACGGTCGCCGCCGCGCAGTGCCCCACGATCGCCGACACCTGGGAGGACCCTGCGGGCGTCCCGATCGACGCAATCATCTTCGGCGGGCGCCGCGCGACCAACGTGCCGCTCGTCGCCCAGGCCTACAGCTGGGAGCACGGCGTGTTCATGGGGGCGACGATCTCGTCGGAGCGCACCGCAGCAGCCGAGGGCGCGCTGGGCGAGCTGCGCCGCGACCCCTTCGCGATGCTGCCGTTCTGCGGCTACAACATGGCCGACCACTGGGCGCACTGGCTGAGCGTCGGCGCGGGGCTCGACCCGGCCAAGCGGCCCAAGATCTTCCAGGTCAACTGGTTCCGCAAGGGCACCGACGGCTCGTTCCTGTGGCCGGGGTTCGGGGAGAACTCGCGCGTCGTCGCGTGGATCGCCCAGCAGGTCGACCGGTCGCGCGGCCTGCGGACCGACGCAGGGGCGGTCACGAGCGCCGTCGGGCTGCTGCCCGCCCCGGGCGCGCTGGACGTCGACGGGCTGGACCTCCCGGAAGGCGCCCTCGACGCGCTGTTCGAGGTGGACGCCGCGTCGTGGCTCACCGAGACCGAGCTCACGAGCGAGTTCTTCGACACGTTCGGCAACCGGGTGCCGGACCAGCTCTGGGCACAGCTCGCGCGGCTGCGGTCGCGGCTCGGGGCCGAGTGAGTCGACGCCCTCCTCGCCGAGGGTGGCGCAGCGCCCGCTGCGGGAGACCATCGGTC
>NZ_JBHXBO010000239.1:0-6203 GCF_042726775.1 Oerskovia sp. NPDC060287 | reverse complement strand
AGACCGAAACCTTCAACTATAGCAGTTAACCGGTGGTGACCACCACATCATAAAAAAAATCCGAACTACTTCCTGTCCGCATCGGAGCATCGAACTCAATGACCATCTCCACCCCCGCGAAGTCCGCACCTCAGGTTGCCATCAACGACATCGGCACCGAAGAGGACTTCCTTGCCGCCATCGACGCCACCATCAAGTACTTCAATGACGGTGACATTGTCGAAGGCACGATCGTCAAGGTCGACCGCGACGAGGTTCTCCTCGACATCGGCTACAAGACCGAGGGCGTCATCCCCTCCCGCGAGCTGTCCATCAAGCACGACGTGGACCCCGGGGACGTCGTCAAGGTCGGTGACGCAGTCGAGGCCCTCGTCCTCCAGAAGGAGGACAAGGAAGGCCGCCTGATCCTCTCGAAGAAGCGCGCCCAGTACGAGCGTGCCTGGGGCACGATCGAGAAGATCAAGGAAGAGGACGGCGTCGTCACCGGCACCGTCATCGAGGTCGTCAAGGGCGGCCTCATCCTCGACATCGGCCTGCGCGGCTTCCTGCCCGCGTCGCTGGTGGAGATGCGTCGCGTCCGCGACCTCCAGCCGTACGTCGGCAAGGAGATCGAGGCGAAGATCATCGAGCTCGACAAGAACCGCAACAACGTCGTCCTGTCGCGTCGTGCGTGGCTCGAGCAGACGCAGTCCGAGGTTCGCTCGACCTTCCTGCAGACGCTGCAGAAGGGCCAGGTCCGCCCCGGTGTCGTCTCCTCGATCGTCAACTTCGGTGCGTTCGTGGACCTCGGCGGCGTCGACGGTCTGGTGCACGTCTCCGAGCTGTCCTGGAAGCACATCGACCACCCCTCCGAGGTCGTCGAGGTGGGCCAGGAGGTCACGGTCGAGGTCCTGGACGTCGACTTCGACCGCGAGCGCGTCTCCCTGTCGCTGAAGGCGACGCAGGAGGACCCGTGGCAGACCTTCGCTCGTACGCACGCCATCGGTCAGGTCGTGCCGGGCAAGGTCACGAAGCTCGTTCCGTTCGGTGCGTTCGTCCGCGTCGAGGACGGCATCGAGGGCCTCGTGCACATCTCCGAGCTGGCTGTCCGCCACGTCGAGCTGCCCGAGCAGGTCGTCAACGTCGGTGACGAGGTCTTCGTCAAGGTCATCGACATCGACCTCGAGCGTCGCCGCATCTCGCTGTCGCTCAAGCAGGCCAACGAGGGCGTGGACCCGGAGTCGGACGACTTCGACCCCGCGCTGTACGGCATGGCTGCCGAGTACGACGAGCAGGGGAACTACAAGTACCCCGAGGGCTTCGACCCCGAGACCAACGAGTGGCTCGAGGGCTTCGAGGCTCAGCGCGAGACGTGGGAGTCGCAGTACGCGAAGGCTCACGAGCGCTGGGAGGCTCACCGCAAGCAGGTCGCCGAGGCTCTCAAGGCCGACGACGAGGCCGTCACCTCGGGCGAGTCCACCAGCTCGGCCGCGACCTACTCCTCGACCCCGGTCCAGGACGAGGCTGCCGGCACGCTGGCCTCGGACGAGGCGCTCGCCGCTCTGCGCGAGAAGCTCACGGGTAACTGATCTCCTCCTGGCCTCACGGCCAGGGTGATCTCCTGACAGGACCCGCCACCTTCGGGTGGCGGGTCCTGTCGTGTCTGGGGGAGGTTCGGCCCGCCCCGGGTCGCCTAGGGTGTGACGATGCCGTGGAGCACCGAGAGCACCAGGACCGTGTACGAGAACCGGTGGATCAGGGTCCGGGAGGACCAGGTCGTCCGGCCTGACGGGGAGCCAGGGATCTACGGCGTGGTCGAGATGCGATGGCCGTCGGTCTTCGTCGTGGCTCTCACCGACGCCGACGAGGTCGTGCTCGTGACACAGCACCGGTACGCGACCGGGTCCGTCTCGACCGAGGTGCCGGCGGGAGCGACCGACGGTGAGGATCCTCTGGTCGCTGCCCGGCGGGAGCTCCTCGAGGAGACCGGTCTTCGCGCCCGGGAGTGGGTGCACGTCGGCAGCATGGATGCCCTCAACGGGGTGGCGAACGCCCCCGAGCACGTCTTCGTGGCCCGAGGGCTGACGGGTTTCCCGCCGGTGGCGGACGACCGAGGCGCCGACGCAGGAGCCGGCGACCGGGACGGACGTGTCCCCTCGGCCGCACAGGCCGAGGAGGGGATCTCCCGTGTCGAGGCCCTGCCTTTCGCTCAGGTCCTGGGGATGGTCGCCGACGGGAGGATCCGCGACGGCGAGACCATCGCGGCGCTCGCGCTGGCAGGGTTGTGGCTCGGCCGGTTCGCGTGAGCACCCGGGCGTTGCGCCCGACCGCACGTCAGGCGACCACGCCCTCCACGTGCGCGGAGACCACGAGACCGTCCGGACGGGTGGTCTCGGTCGTGCCGGCGTGCGCGGCCCCGTCGCCGTCCGTCGCGAACTGCGTCCGGTACAGCTCCGCGTAGAGCCCGCCGTGCGCCAGGAGCTCGGCGTGGGTCCCGGTGCTCACGACGCGTCCCTGGTCGAGCACGACGATCATGTCCGCCTGGCGGACCGTCGAGAGCCGGTGCGCGATCACGAGCGAGGTGCGTCCCTGGAGCGCCGCGTCCAGGGCGAGCTGGACGGCGGCCTCGGACTCGGAGTCGAGGTGCGCGGTCGCCTCGTCGAGGACGACGAGCGAGGGTGCCTTGAGGAACAGCCGGGCGATCGCCAGGCGCTGACGCTCGCCACCCGAGAGACGGTAGCCGCGGTCCCCGACCACCGTCTCAAGGCCTGCGGGGAGCGACTCGACGAGGTCGGCGACGTGCGCCTGCCGCAGGGCGGTCCACAGCTCGGCGTCCGTGGCCGCGGGCTTCGCGTAGCGGAGGTTTCCGGCGATGGTGTCGTGGAACAGGTGCGCCTCCTGGGAGACGACCCCCACGGTGTCCTGGAGCGACCGCTGCGTCACGTCGCGCAGGTCGCGGCCTGCGATGCGCACGGAGCCACCCGTCGGGTCGTACATGCGCGTGACGAGCTGCGAGATCGTGGTCTTGCCCGCTCCCGAGGGGCCGACGATCGCGACCATGGCGCCCGCGGGCACGGCGAACGAGACGTCGGTGAGCGTGTCGGTCGTCGGGTCCGAGGACTCGGTCGCCACGGCCTCGAGCGACGCGAGCGAGACGTCCGCGGCGCCCGGGTAGCGGAAGGTGACGTGCTCGAGGGCGAGCGTCGCGCCGTGGTGAGCGACGTCGTCGGACAGGTCGCCGGCGTCCGGTGCGTCCGTGACGGACGGCTCAAGGTCGAGGACCTCGAGCACCCGCTCGAAGCTGACGAGCGCGGTCATGACGTCCACCTGGACGTTGGACAGCGCGGTGAGCGGGCCGTACAGGCGAGCGAGGTAGGCGGTCAGCGCGACGACCACGCCGACCGTGAGCGTCCCGCGGATGGCCATGAGGCCGCCGAGCCCGTAGACGATCGCGACGGCGACCGAGGCGACGGTCGTCAGCGCGACCCGGAAGACCGTCGCGTACATGGCGGAGGTCACGCCGATGTCGCGCACGCGTCCGGCCTGCTCGGCGTAGGTCGCGGACTCCTGCGCGGGGCGCCCGAAGATCTTCACGAGGTGGGCGCCTGCGACGTTGAAGCGTTCGTTCATCATCTGCGCGGCGTCGGCGTTGAGGGCGTAGCTCTCGCGCGTGATGCCCGCGAGCCGGCGGCCGACCCAGCGTGCGGGCAGCACGAACACGGGCAGGAGCGCGAGCGCGATGAGGGTGAGCTCCCACGACATGGAGAGCATCGCCGCGAGCACGAACACCACGGTCAGCAGGTTGGAGAAGACGTTGGACAGCGTCGAGGTGAAGGCCTGCTGGGCTCCGAGGACGTCCCCGTTGAGCCGCTGGACGAGGGCGCCGGTGCGGGTGCGGCTGAAGAACGCGAGCGGCATGCGCTGGACGTGGTCGAACACCGCGGTCCGCAGGTCGAAGATGAGGCCTTCGCCCACGCGTGCCGAGTACCAGCGCTCACCGACGCTCAGGACCCCCGAGACCAGGGCGAGGAGTGCGACGACGAGGGCGATCCGCACGACCACGTCGACCCGGCCCGCCGTGATGCCGTCGTCGATGAGGGCCTTGAAGAGGAGCGGGGTCACGGCGCCGGCCGCGGCGTTGAGCGCGATGAGCACGAGGAACACGGCGAGCTGCGCCTTGTAGGGGCGCGCGAAGCCGAGGATCCGCCGGACGGTCCCGCGGTGCAGTCGTTGCTTGGTGATCGAGGAGTCCTGGCGGAAGGTGCGCATGCCGGAGCCGCCGCCGAAGGGAGAGGGGAAGGACACGTGGCCTCCAGAGGGTCGGAGGGGAGCGGCGGAGGAGGGGCCTCGACGCCGGTAGTGAGCCTACCTCACCATGAGTTGGTTCACAATATCCTGTCCGGCGGCTAGTCTCGTGCCTGTGACGACAGACTTCGACGCCGAGAACGCCGAGTTCCTCACCCTCCTGCACGCCGCGATGCGCAGCGTGCGCCGTGAGGCGGGGGAGCGGCTGGGGCGCGCCCGGACGACCCCGGGACAGTTCCGCATGCTGCGCGCGCTCGCGCACAGCGACGGTCCCCAGCGCCCCAGCGCCCTCGCGGGCATGCTCGACGTCGCTCCCCGCTCCGTGACGTCCAAGGTCGACGACGCCGAGGAGGCCGGCCTCGTGCGCCGCCTGCCCGACCCGACCGACCGCCGTGCCACGCTCGTCGAGCTCACCGAGGCCGGGCGCGAGACGCTCGCGCAGGTCGCCGCCGAGCGCGAGACCAGCGCCGGCACCCTCCTGGCCCGCCTCGACGAGGCGGACCGGCACGAGCTCCTGCGTCTGCTGCGCGCGGTGGCCGGGGACCGGGCCGAGGCCCCAGGGCGTGCGCACCGGCCATGACTGGCAGGATGGACCCATGTTTCGCGTAGGCCTGACCGGCGGGATCGCAGCAGGGAAGTCCGTGGCTCTCGACCGCTTCGCCGAGCTCGGGGCGTGCGTCATCGACTCCGACGTGCTCGCGCGCGACGCGGTCGCGCCCGGGACCGTGGGCCTCGCCGAGGTCGTCGAGGCGTTCGGCGAGTCCGTGCTCGCGCCCGACGGCACGCTCGACCGTGCTCGCCTGGGCACCGTCGTCTTCAGCGACGACGAGGCGAGGCGCCGGCTCAACGCGATCGTGCACCCCGAGGTGCGCCGTCTGTCGGCTGAGCGCGAGGCGCTCGTCGCCGCGCGCGACCCGCGCGCCGTCGTCGTGCACGCGATCCCCCTGCTCGTCGAGACCGGGCAGGCCGACTCGTTCCACCTCGTCGCCGTCGTCGTGGCCCCCGAGGACGTGCGCGTCCGGCGCCTCGTCGAGTCGCGCGGCATGAGCGAGGACGAGGCGCGCGCGCGCATCGCCGCGCAGGCCACCGACGAGGAACGGCTCGCCGCGGCCGACGTGACGCTCGACGGCAGCGGTGCGCCCGAGGCGCTGCGCGCCGAGGTCGACGCGCTCTGGGAGCGCATCGTCCAGGAGACGGCCGAGGAGCTCGCGTGACCGTCCTGCTCTCGGGCTTCGAGCCGTTCGACGGCGCGACGACCAACCCTTCGTGGCTGGCCGTGAGCGCGCTGCGCGACGCCTGGACCGGTGACGAGCCTCTCGTCGCGGTCGAGCTGCCCTGCACGTTCGACGGGGCGTGGCCCGCGCTCCGGGCAGCGATCGAGCGGCACGAGCCGCGGGTCGTGATCGCGGTCGGGCTCGCGGGCGGAACCGCCGCGGTCCGCCTCGAACGCGTCGCCATCAACGTGATCGACGCGCGGATCCCCGACAACGCGGGCTCCGCTCCGGTGGACGTACCGGTCGTCGCGGACGGACCCGCGGCCTGGTTCACGGGGCTCCCGCTCAAGCCGAGCCTGGTCGCGGTCCGCGAGGCCGGTGTCCCGGTCGCGGTCTCCAGCACCGCGGGCACGTACGTGTGCAACGCGACGTTCTATGCGCTCATGCAAGGGGTGTCCGGACAGGAGGGGGTGCGTGCGGGGTTCGTCCACGTGCCCGACGTCGAGTCCCTGCCGCTCGCCGCGACCGTCGAGGCCCTGCGGGTCGTCGTCGAGACGGCCTGCGCGGACCTCGACGGGGCGCTCGGAGCGGGCGGCGACGCGGCACGCGTCTCGGCGGGCGCCGAGCACTGACGGCACCGGGCGCCCGTGTCGTCGAGCTCGGGGGCGGACGGGCACGCCACGGGCCCCAGGATGATCCCTGGGG
>NZ_JBHXBO010000238.1:0-6247 GCF_042726775.1 Oerskovia sp. NPDC060287 | reverse complement strand
GGACAGCACCAGCACCGTCGTGTTGACCACGGCGAAGGGGATGTTGAGCTTCTCGGTCTGAGAAGCCCACTCCTCCGCCGGGATCACCGAACGTGCGGTGAAGTACATAGCGAACAGTCCAGCGAAGAACATGAGCTCGCTGGCCAGCCACACGATCGTCCCGACCGAAACTGGGTTCGGTCGGTTGACGCTCACGTGCTGGTGGGCGTGGGGGGCAGCCGTTGCGGTCGACACATCAGCCATTATGGCCGACGTCGGAGCGATTTGGACCATCGAACCAGGGGGTGGCGCGCGGCGAATCTCACAAACTCTCCAGATCTCCCTACCAAGCCCTGCACTTCGTGACGGATCGCGTTGAAGTGCCATGAAAGGGCGTCATTCCGGGCGTTGTGCGAAGAGTGCGGGCCTCGACATTTCCTGACGGTGCGCTGGGAATTGCCATGAAA
This sequence comes from Oerskovia sp. NPDC060287, assembly GCF_042726775.1. Classification (NCBI taxonomy): domain Bacteria; kingdom Bacillati; phylum Actinomycetota; class Actinomycetes; order Micrococcales; family Cellulomonadaceae; genus Oerskovia; species Oerskovia sp. NPDC060287. Next base: position 5,801 of record NZ_JBHXBO010000238.1, on the reverse strand, counting down.
TGACGACGACGGTCGGCGCCCGCACCGCGCGCGAGCATCCCGGCGGTCACCTCGGGCGCTCGGCGCCACCGACCGCGGACGCCGCCCCTGTCCGGTGGGCGGACGCGCGACGGCCGTCACCGGTGCGGGGGGTGCCGTGGCGCGACCCGACGTGCCAAGATGCCGGGGAGCGCTGCTCTCGTCGTACAGGTGCCGGTCGATGACCGGGCACCGCGGGCAGCGCGCCACCAGACCAGACCCGGCCGGGACCGGTCGGGACCACGTGAGACCCGAACGAGATGGAGGCGACGATGACGTCGACCACGAGCGGCACGACGACCACGTCCACCGGCGGCGCCCTGTCGGTGCAGGGCACGGACGTCGAGCCGACCACGGTGCCCCGTGAGGCGCGCGCCCCCCGCATCCTGCTCTACAGCGACGACGCGACCGTCCGCGAGCAGGTACGGATGGCGGTCGGGCGTCGGGTCCGTGCCGGTGCTCCGGACATCGTCTGGAAGGAGGTCGCGACCGCTGCCGCGGTCGTCGCCGCGGCCGACGCGGGCGGCTGGGACCTGCTCGTGCTCGACGGCGAGGCCGACAAGGCCGGGGGCATGGGACTGTCCCGCCAGCTCAAGAACGAGATCTACGAGTGCCCTCCCGTTCTGGTCCTCACGGGCAGGCCCCAGGACGGTTGGCTAGCATCGTGGTCGCTCGCCGACGATGCCGTTCCTCGGCCCTTCGACGCGATCGAGCTGCAGCGGGCGATCGTCTCGCTGATCGAATGACCTCATGAAGGGCAGGTCCTGTGACCACGACCCCGGGCATCCCGGCACACGCTTCCTCCGACCCCGCGCCGACGGCCACCGTCCTGGTGTCCGAGCAGTCGGAGCCGACGTGGCCCGGGCTCCTCACGGAGCTCATCGCCGGCCATGACCTGAGCGCCGCGCAGACGGCCTGGGCCATGGACAAGGTCATGACGGGCGAGGTCAGCCCCGTCCGGCTCGCGGCGTTCCTGATCGCGCTGCGGTCCAAGGGCGAGACGGTCGGCGAGCTGCGCGGCCTCGCGGACTCGATGCTCGCGCACGCCACGCGCTTCCAGGTCGCCGGCCCCTCGGTCGACATCGTGGGGACGGGTGGGGACCGTGCGCACACGGTCAACGTCTCGACGATGGCTGCCGTGGTCATCGCCGGGACCGGGGTGCGCGTCGTCAAGCACGGCAACCGCGCCGCGTCGTCGTCCTCCGGGTCGGCCGACGTCCTCGAGGTCCTGGGCATCCGGCTGGACCAGTCGCCCGAGCGGGTGGCTCAGCTCGTCGACGAGGTCGGCATCACGTTCTGCTTCGCGCAGGTCTTCCACCCTTCGTTCCGGCACTCGGCGGTCGCGCGCAAGGAGCTCGGCGTGCCGACGGCCTTCAACTTCCTGGGCCCGCTGACCAACCCGGCGCAGCCTCGCGCGGCCGCGATCGGGGTCGCCGACGAGCGCATGGCCCCGCTCGTGGCGGGGGTCTTCGCTTCCCGCGGGGCGTCGGCGATCGTGTTCCGTGGTGACGACGGTCTCGACGAGCTGGCGGCGACGGGCACGTCGACCGTCTGGGAGGTGCGCGACGGCGAGGTGACCGTCCACTCGCTCGACGCGGCCCGCGACCTCGGTCTGCAGCGGATCACGGTCGAGGACCTGCGCGGCGCCGACGCGGCCTTCAACGCCGAGGTCGCGCGGCGCGTCTTCGCGGGCGACCCCGGGCCCGTGCGCGAGACCGTGCTGCTCAACGCTGCGGCCGCGCTCGTCGCGGACGGGAGCCTGCCGGGGACCGCGGAGGGGACGCTCGTCGAGCGCCTCGCGGCGGGCATGCAGCACGGTGCGGCGAGCATCGACTCGGGCGCGGCCGCGGCCGCGCTCGACCGCTGGGTCTCCGCGTCCTCGCGCTGACACCGGTCCGGTGGGGCGACCCGCGAAGGTCGCTCCACCGGGGCCGGGTCAGTCGTCGAGACCGAGCGCGAACGCCTGCTCGAGGTCCACGTCGGAGTAGGCGCGGAACGCGATGAACGTCTCGGTGCGCAGCACACCCTGCACCTTGCTGATCTTGTCGGCGATCACGTCGGCGAGGTCGTCGTGCTCGTCGACACGCACCATCGCGACGAGGTCCGCCTTGCCGGTCACGGAGTAGACCTCGCTGACCCCCTTGAGCGAGGCGACGTGCGAGGCGACCTCGGGGATGAGGTTCGGTTCGGTGTCGATCAGCACGATCGCGGTCAGCATGGGTCCTCCGTCGGGTCCGTGGCACGCGGTTCGCCGGTCGGGGAACCGCTGCCCAATCTAGCCTTGCCGTGGTGTGCGACGCGCTGCGCGGTGCGGGTGCCGTCCGCGAAGGCTCGCGCCGAGCGGACGGGCCACGAGAGCGGGTGGCTCACGTCGACGAGCCGGACCCCCGGTTGTTCGAGCCAACCCAGCACCAGGTCGGCCTCGTGGGGGTGGCACGCGGGCGCCGGGGCCACGGGGGCCGGCACGTCCTCGGCGGTCGCGACGAGCGCGTCGATCGTCGCCCAGGGGTCCGCACCGGCGGGGGAGAGGCCCGTGGCTGCGAGTCGTGCGTGCCGCACGACCACGATCTCCCAGCGGGCGCCCTCGACGGGGCGGGCGGCGACGAGCTGGGCGCACGCCGCGAGCGGTCGGAGCCGTTGCGCACGCCCGGCGCCCAGGAGGAAGGCTTCGAGCCGGGCCGTGACCTCGGCGGCCTGCTCGTAGCGCTCGGTCGCGGCGAGCTCGGCGATGCGCGCGCTCAGGTGCTCGACGACGTCGCCCGGGTCCGCGAGCATGGTCGCCCGCGCGCGGCCCACCACGGCCGGGTAGTCCTGCGGTCGCTGCTCGGTGGTGCAGGGCGCGCCGCAGCGCCCCATCTCGGCGAGGGCGCACGCGCTCGCTCCCCGGGCGGGCAGGAGCGGGAGCCGCGGGCTGCACTGGCGCAGGGCGAGCGCGTCGTGCAGGGCGTCGATCGCGAGCTGAGCCTGCCGGCGCGACGAGTACGGTCCGATGTGCGCGGCGTCCGGCCGGACGTCCTGGACGATCGAGAGCCGAGGGTGGTGCTCGTTCGTCAGACGCACCCAGCTCATGCGCTCGGGGAACTTGGAGCGACGGTTGTAGCGCGGTGAGTGCTCGGCGATCAGCCGGAGCTCGCGGACCTGGGCCTCGAGGACCGTGGCGCACTCGACCGGGGTGACGGCGTGGGCGATGCGGACCATCTCGGTCATGCGGCCACGCTTCTCCGCGGCCGTGAAGTAGCTGCGCACCCGGCGCCGGATCGACGTCGAGGTGCCGACGTAGAGCACCTCCTCGCCGGGACCGCGGAACATGTAGACCCCCGGGCCGTCGGGGAGGCCGTCGGCGAGCGTCCGCTTGCGCCGGACGTCGGCCGGGACCGGGTCGGTGGCGGTCGCGAGGTCCTCGAGGTGCGTGACCCCGAACGGTGCCACGCGCTCGAGCAGCGCGTGCAGCACGTCGACCGTGGCGCGCGCGTCGGCCAGCGCCCGGTGCTCGGGGGTCACGGCCGCGTGGAAGAGCGCGGCCAGGGTCGAGAGCTTGTGGTTGGGGGCCTCGTCGCGGGTCACGACGCGTCGCGCGAGCGGCACGGTGTCGAGGACCTGGTTGCCCGGCCACTCGTAGCCCGCGTCCTTGGCGGCGGCCTTGAGGAAGCCGATGTCGAACGGCGCGTTGTGCGCGACGAGCACCGCGCCGCGTGAGAACTCCAGGAAGCTGGGCAGCACGGCCTCGATGCGTGGGGCGGTCGCGACCATCCCCGTGGTGATCCCCGTGAGGCGCGCGATGAACGCGGGGACCGGCGTGCCCGGGTTGACGAGCGTCTGGAACTCGCCGAGCACCTCCCCGCCGCGGACCTTGACCGCGCCGATCTCCGTGATCCCGGCCGAGGCGGGCGAGCCGCCGGTCGTCTCGAGGTCCACGACCACGAAGGTCACGTCCTGCAGCGGGGTGCCGAGCTCGTCGAGGCCGAGCTGGACCGGCGTGCTTCCCTCGACGGGCGCGGGGGTGAAGGCACGGACCGAGAGCAACCGGGACCCGTCCGGGGCGGGCGTTCGGCGTGGTGCGTCCCGGGTGGGGACGGTCGTGGACGACATGGGGCGAAGGTAGCCTCGGGCACTGACACGTCCGTCCGCGCGGCCCGTGATCGCTGCCCGTAGTGTGGACCCATGGATGGGACGAGTCGGGACAAGAAGGACACACCGCATCGATCGGACGACGCGCCGCCCGACCCGGTCGTCGTCCCGTCCGTCGTCCGCACCCAGCTGCTCGAGCTCTCCGCGCGCGTCCTGGGCGCCTGGGAGCCCTCGAGCGTCCCCGTGCCCCTCCGCAGGGTCCGCACGTTCGCGCCGCGCCGACGAGCGGTGTCGGGCGCCGTGCCCCTGTGGCAGGCCCTCGAGACCAGCGCCTCGTTCCGGCACGCGGTCGCAGCCGCCTGGAGCGCGGCTCACCCTCGGGAGGCGCGCTCCCTCCGGCCCGACGGCGTCACGTCCACGGGCGGCGACGTCGCCACGGCGTCGGTCGCCTCTGGTGCCGACGAGAGCACCGAGGTTGCGCCGGAGGCGGCGGGAGGCACGGGTCCTGCGGGGGCGCCCGGCACGCCGGACGACTCGCTCGACGAGGTGACCACGTCGGCAGGTGAGGTCCCGGTGCGGGACGAGGGCTCCGCCGTCGGGCAGGGCGAGGCCGAGGCCGAACGAGCCGCGAGCGGCCTCGTGGACCTGGCCGTCGGCGCGTTCCTGCTGCGACCCGACGGCTGGGAGGACCACCTGGTGCGCGCGGCCTCGGCCCTCGAGGCGCAGGCCGAGGCGCAGCACCGCGCTCAGGAGGCCGAGCGTGCCGCGGGGGAGCGCGACCGGGCCGTCGCCGAGCTCGCCGCTGCCCAGGAGGCCGCGGCTGCCGACCGTGCTGCGCTCGACGAGGCCCGGGCCGAGATCGCGACGCTCAAGAAGCAGGAGCGCAAGCTCCGCTCGGACGCCGACCGCGCCCGGGCAGAGGCCCGGGCCGCGCTCGCCGAGGCCGCCGCACGCACCGAGGCCGCCGAGGCGCTCGCGGCGCGGGCCGCCGACGAGCGCCGGGAGGCCTCGGTCGCGCTCGACCGCGCGCACGCCGCCCGGGACGAGGCGCGCACGCTCACGCACACCGGGGCCGAGCTCGCCAACGCGCGCGCCAGGCTCCTGCTGGAGACCGTCGTGGACGCAGCGGTCGGGCTCCGGCGCGAGCTCGGGATCCCGCCGACGACGCTCCGACCGGCCGACACCGTGGCCCCCGCGGACGGTGGGAGCGTGCCGGGCGCTCCCGACCGCACCCGGCCCGGGTCGCGCGGGCGGACCGGCGACGACCCGGCGCTGCTCGACGACGTCCTGGCCGTCCCCCAGATGCACCTCATCGTCGACGGGTACAACGTGACCAAGACGGGCTTCGGCGCGCTGACCCTCGCGCAGCAGCGGCGCCGCCTCGTGGACGGGCTGGTGCGTGTCGCGTCGCGCACCGGGGCCGAGGTCACGTGCTGCTTCGACGGGCAGGACCTGGGCCACCTGCCGCCCGCGAGCACCCGCGGGGTGCGTGTCCTGTTCACGTCGGGCGAGATCGCCGACCACCTGATCCGCCGGCTCGTCGCGGCCGAGCCCGAGGGGCGGCCCGTCGCGGTCGTCACGAGCGACCGGGAGGTCGCCGACGACGTCCAGGCCATGGGCGCCGTGGCGATCGGGTCGCCGGCCCTCGTCGCGCGGCTCGCGAGGCTCTGAGGGCGGGGCCGCGGACAGCACGACGGCCGGCCCCTCCTGGGGAC
>NZ_JBHXBO010000237.1:0-6276 GCF_042726775.1 Oerskovia sp. NPDC060287 | reverse complement strand
GGGTCCCGTCAACTGTTTGTGCGCTAATACGGGCTCACGCGCGGTCTGCAGCACGACGGGCTACTACTGCCGCGCGATCTCGTCTAAGACGATATCGGCGTGGGTCTCGTGTTCCCGGACGTCCGGCCTGCACAGGCCGGGCCCCTCGGGCGTTCGTCCGGGGCTGCCGAGGTGTCGCGTCTGCCACCATGTGCGGGTGCAGAAGCGACGCAAGGGGACGACGGAGAGCGCCGTCCTGATCATCCTGGCGGTCATCGCCCCCATCCTGCTGATGCAGCAGCGGCGAGGAAGGGGGCACTTCATCCACGACACCACGACCGCCGTGGTGCTGTTCGGTGCCGTGGCCCTCGTGGCCGCGCTCGGTATCGCGATCACGGTGCGCCGCCGGGGGCCGCTCGCGGGGGAGAAGGCAGCGTTCGTCCTCCTGGGGCTGTTCACGGGGGTGGGGGTCGCGATCGGGACCTGGCGGACGGTCGACGAGGGGCCGAGCGCCTCCACGGTCCTGGGGGTCCTGGCCGGCCTCGTCGCGGTCGGGGTCTACGTGGTCCTCGCGCTCCGGGTCCGCCCCTCGCACGCTCGATGACACAGGTCGTCGTTCTCTCGAGTGCCGCTCGAGGGTCTGGCCTCGCGTGGCGCCGTGCGGGAGGGCATGAGATCGCCGGGGATCCGCCGATTCCTGCCCAAGGTTGAAGCCCTGAGTGAGACTTCCAGAATGCCCGGATGCCTAGTAGATAGTTGCGTGCTCGACGAACTATCGACCACTGGTTGACCCCCGGCGCCGAGGGGCTCGGGCGAGTTGACACCCCCTCGGGGAAGGCGTGTACTGGAAGTGTTCGAACACCTGTTCGAATGTCTTTCGAGCGTGCAGGAGGTGTCATGACCCTGGTCGACGACGCCCTCCTGGCGGCCCTGGGCGGCCCCGCGGACACCGCAGGCGCCACCGGCCCCACGCACGCCGAGCGGACCCTGCTCGCCCGGTCTGTGCTGCGCCGCGCCGAGCTCTCGGCCCGGCGAGCACCGGGGAGCACGGGGGAGGAGAGGCTCCTCCCGGTCCCCGACGAGCTGACCGGTCTGCTGCCCTTCGGCGGTCTCCAGCGCGGTACCGCGGTGGTGGTCGACGGCTCCACCTCGCTCCTGCTCGCGCTGCTGTCGGAGGCCTCGCGCACGGGGGCCTGGACCGCGATGGTCGGGTTCCCCCGCCTCGGGGTCCTCGCAGCGGCCGAGGCCGGGATCGACCTCGGCCGTGTCGCGCTCGTCCCGTCCCCGGGACCCGACGCCGCGGCAGCCGTCGCGGCCCTGCTCGACGGGATCGACGTCGTCGTGGTCGGCCCGCAGGCCGCACTGACCGACACCGACCGCCGCCGGCTGACCTCGCGTGCCCGCGAGCGCGGCAACCTGCTCGTCGCGGCACAGCCCTGGGCCGGTGCGCACGTGGTCCTCACGGTCCGGGAGGGCACGTGGTCGGGCGTGGACCAGGGCGCGGGGTACCTCCGCCGGCGCCGGCTGACGGTCGAGCGCAGCGGGCGGGCCGGGGCCTCGCGCGGCATCGAGCGCCAGGTCGAGCTGCCGCTGCGCGCGCACGCCGTGAAGAACCCGCGGCAGGTCGAGAAGACCCCGCCCGGCCTCCGGCTCGTCGGATGAGCACCGAGACCACGGCCACCCGCACAGCGGTCCTGTGGGTGCCGGACTGGCCGGTCGTCGCGGCCATGGGGGCGGGGCAGGTCCCCGCGCACGTGCCGGCGGCCACGCACGACGGCCGCCGGGTCCTCGCGGTCTCGGCCACCGCCCGGGCGCAGGGCGTGCGCCGGGGGATGCGACGTCGTCGGGCGCAGGAGTGCTGCCCCGAGATCGAGCTGCTCGACGCCGACGACGGCCGCGACGCGCGCGAGTTCGAGCCCGTCGCGCTCGCGGCCGAGACCGTGGTCGCGGGCATCGAGGTCGCGCGCCCCGGGCTCCTGCTCCTGCCCTCGGGCGGTCCCGCGCGCTACCACGGCACCGAGGAACGTCTCGCGCAGGTGCTCGTCGAGCGGGTCGCGCAGGACACGGGCCACGAGAGCCAGGTCGGCGTCGCCGACGGGATCCTCGCGGCCGTGCTCGCGGCGCGGGCCTCGGCGGTCGTGCCCGCCGGGACCTCGCGCGCCTACCTCGCCCCGCGCCCGCTGGGCGAGCTCGCGCACGTCGTCGTGGGCGACGCCCAGCCCGTCGCGCAGCTCGTCGACCTCCTGGGGCGGCTCGGGCTGCGGACCTTCGCGGACCTCGCGGCCCTGCCCGCAGCGAGCGTGCGCTCGCGCTTCGGCGACCTGGGCGCGTGGGCCCAGCGCCTGGCGCAGGGCGAGGACCTGCGCCCGCCCGCGAGACGCCGCATCGAGGCGGACGTGGCCGTCGAGTGCGAGCTCGACCCGCCCGCCGAGCGCGTCGACGTCGCGACCTTCGCGGCCCGGAGGCTCGCCGAGGACCTGCACGCCCAGCTCGTCGAGCGGTCCTCGTCGTGCGGTCGGCTGCGCATCACGGCCCGCACCGAGGACGGGCGCGAGCTCGAACGGACCTGGCGCTGCGACGACGGGGCCATGGGCGGGCTCACCGCGGCCCGGATCACCGACCGCGTGCGCTGGCAGCTCGAAGGGTGGCTCACGGCGTCGCGCGTCGCGCTGGGGCAGCGCCGGCGCCAGGAGCAGCGGCAGCGGCGACAGGGCCCGCGTCGGGACGCTCGGGGGACCGAGCCGGACGACGGCACGGCCTTCGAGGACCTGCCGGACCTGCCCGAGGACCGGCCCTCACCGCTCGTGCGGCTCGCGATCACCGCGGAGGAGGTCGTGGCCGCAGGGGTCGAGCAGCCGCGGCTGTGGGGCGCGTCGAGCGGCGAGGACGCGCGCGCCCAGCGTGCGCTGGGCCGTGTCCAGGGCCTCCTGGGCGGGGACGGCGTGCTGAGCGTCGTCACGCAGGGCGGGCGCGACGTCCACGACCAGGTGCACCTCGCCCCGTGGGGCGACGCGGCCCCCGCGCCGCGTCGCGCGGACCTGCCGTGGCCGGGGCGCCTGCCCGAGCCCGCGCCGGCCCTCGTGCTGGACGTCCCGGAGGACGTCACGGTCCTGGACGACGGCGGAGCCCCCGTCCGCGTGGACGTGCGCCTCGCGATGAGCGCACCGCCCGCGACCGTACGGTGGGAGTCGGGACGGCCGCGCTCGGCCCGCGTGCTCGGCTGGGCCGGGCCGTGGCCGCTCGCCGAACGCTGGTGGAGCCAGACCCCGCGCCGTCGGGCGTACCTGCAGGTGCTGCTCGACGACGGGCGCGGCGTGCTGCTCGCGAGCGCCCAGGGGCGCTGGACCGTGGAGGCCGTCTATGACTAGGCCCGCCGGCTCGGCGCCCCGCTACGCGGAGCTGCACGCACACTCGGCGTTCAGCTTCCTCGACGGCGCGAGCCATCCCGAGGAGCTCGCGGCCGAGGCCGCGCACCTGGGGCTGTCCGCGCTCGCGGTGACCGACCACGACGGCCTGTACGGGGTGGTCCGCTTCGCGACCGCGGCGCGCGCGGTGTCCCTGCCGACCGTGTTCGGCGCCGAGCTGCACCTGCCCGTCGCACCCGCCCCTGGTGCTGCCCCCGTCCTGGACGCGCCCACGGGCGTGCCGGACCCGCGGGCGTCCCACCTGCTCGTCCTGGCCCGCGGCCCGGACGGGTACCGCAACCTGTCGAGCGCGATCGCGACCGCGCACCTCGCGACGGGTACCAAGGGGGCGGCCGACTACCGTCTCGACCTGCTCGGCGAGCAGTCGGGCGGCCAGTGGCTCGTCCTGACGGGCTGCCGCAAGGGCGCGGTGCGCTCGGCGCTGCTCACCGAGGGGCCGCGGGCCGCTCGCCGCGAGCTCGACCGGCTCGTCCAGGTCTTCGGCCCGGACAACGTGGCCGTCGAGATCACCGACTCGGGCGACCCCCGCGACAGCGACCTGTGCGACGCGCTCGCCGACCTGGCCACGGGTGCACGCCTGCCGCTGGTCGCGACGGGCAACGTCCACTACGCGCGCCCCCGCGACGCGCCCCTCGCGGGGGCGCTCGCGGCCGTGCGCGCCCGGTCGTCGCTCGACGACATGGACGGCTGGTTGCCCGGGGCCCCCACCTCGCACCTGCGTTCGGCGGCCGAGATGCTCGACCGGCACCGTCGCCACCCGCAGGCCGTGGTCACTGCCGCGGAGCTGGGGGCCGAGTGCCAGTTCGACCTGCGCCTCGTGGCCCCCGAGCTGCCGCCGTACCCGGTCCCGGACGGGCACGACGAGCGGTCGTGGCTGCGCGTGCTCGTGGAGCGCGGGGGAGCCGACCGCTACGGCCCTCGCGAGGCCGAGCGCGAGCCCGGGGCGTGGCGGCAGATCGACCACGAGCTCGCGATCATCGAGCAGCTCGGGTTCCCCGGGTACTTCCTCATCGTCTACGACCTTGTGGAGTTCTGCCGCACGCGCGGCATCCTCGCGCAGGGGCGCGGCTCGGCCGCGAACTCGGCCGTCTGCTACGCGCTCGGCATCACGGCCGTGGACGCCGTCAAGCACGGCCTGCTGTTCGAGCGCTTCCTCGCGCCCGAGCGGGACGGGCCGCCGGACATCGACGTCGACATCGAGTCGGTGCGCCGCGAGGAGGTCATCCAGTACGTGTACGAGCGGTTCGGGCGCACGCACGCGGCGCAGGTCGCCAACGTCATCTCCTACCGGCCCCGGTCCGCGGTGCGGGACGCCGCGCGGGCCCTCGGGCACGACGTCGGGCAGCAGGACGCGTGGAGCAAGTCGATCGAGCGCTGGGGGTCGTTGCGCGGGCCGGACCCGTCGTCGCCCGCGGCGGACCGGGCGGCCCGGGAACGGGCGATCGCCGCACGCGGGGCGCACGGGGCGGCTCCGGCGGGGGCCCCGGCCTCGGCAGGGGCGGGGGCGGTCACGACGCCCGTCGGTCGGCCCACCGTCGTGACCCGCACCGCGGCCAAGGACGCCCGCATGGCCGAGGTCTGGGGGACCGGTGCACCCCAGCAGGGCAAGCAGGGCCGGCAGGGCCCGTCGCGACGACGTGCGGACCGCCCGCACGCGGGGCACGCCGACTGGACCCCGGACCTGTCGGGTCGCGTCGTCGACCCGCTGGCTCACGACGACGCGGACCGGCGGGACGAGCCCACCCTGCGCTCCGACGACCCGCACGACGTCGTGCCCGCCCACCGTCCGCCGTCGGCCGCCGAGGAGGGCGAGATCCCGGGTCCGGTGCTGAGCCTCGCGGAGCGTCTCCTGAGACTCCCGAGGCACCTCGGCATCCACTCGGGCGGCATGGTCATGTGCGACCGCCCCGTGATCGAGGTGTGCCCGGTCGAGTGGGCGCGCATGGAGGGGCGCACGGTCCTGCAGTGGGACAAGGAGGACTGCGCGGACGCGGGGCTCGTGAAGTTCGACCTCCTGGGCCTGGGGATGCTCACGGCGATCCGGGTCGCGTTCGAGCTGATCGCCGAGCACGAGGGCCTGGACCTCGAGCTGCACTCGCTGCCCGACGAGGACCCCGCGGTCTACGACCTGCTGTGCGCGGCGGACACCGTCGGGGTGTTCCAGGTCGAGTCGCGCGCCCAGATGGCGACGCTGCCACGCCTGCAGCCGCGCACGTTCTACGACATCGTGATCGAGGTCGCGCTCATCCGCCCCGGCCCCATCCAGGGTGGCTCGGTACACCCGTACATCAACCGGGCGCGCGGACGGGAGGAGGTCACGTACCTGCACCCGCTGCTCGAGAAGTCGCTCGCCAAGACCCTGGGCGTGCCGCTGTTCCAGGAGCAGCTCATGCAGATGGCGATCGACGTCGCGAGCTTCAGCGCGGCGGAGGCCGACCAGCTGCGCCGCGCGATGGGCTCCAAGCGGTCGGTCGAGCGCATGGAGGCGCTGCACGGGCGGCTCCTGGCGGGCATGGCGAAGAACGGGGTCGCCCCGGACGTCGCCGAGCAGATCTTCGACAAGCTCAAGGCGTTCGCGGACTTCGGGTTCCCCGAGTCGCACGCCTACTCGTTCGCGTACCTCGTGTACGCGAGCGCGTGGCTCAAGGTGCACCACCCGGCCGCGTTCTTCGCGGGCCTGCTCGCGGCGCAGCCCATGGGGTTCTACTCGCCGCAGTCGCTCGTCGCGGACGCGCGTCGTCACGGCGTCACGGCGCTGCGCCCGGACGTCGACGCGTCGGGCGTCAAGGCGGGGGTCGAGCGCCTGCCCGGGGTGTCGGCGAGCCGGAAGGCCGGGGAGGGGGCGCCGTCGGGCAGGGACGTGCTGCCCGAC
>NZ_JBHXBO010000236.1:2694-6348 GCF_042726775.1 Oerskovia sp. NPDC060287 | reverse complement strand
CGTCCCGAGGTCATGATCCTCGACGAACCGTTCGCGTCCGTCGATGCTCAGACCCGCAATGATCTCGAGGACCCGCGCCCTGCCCGACAACCCGCAACCTTCTTGCATGTCCGGAAAGGGAGACACGTCCCTCGGGTCTGTGTAATCTTTCAGCAAGAACTCGCAATTCTCTGCAAAGGTGACAGACGCGGGTTCGGCCGGCGGTCAGGCCGGTTCAGGGGGAACAGGGGGAGCGGTAACGCACCGGCACCGATGCCGGGGCGCGGACGGGCAGTCACGCACCGACGCGGGGCTGTACGCAGCACCGAACGGAGAACGCAGCAATGATGCTCAGCCGAACAACCGGGAGACCGGTCCGCAGGAAGCCACGGCACAGGGTGCTCGCCGGGCTCACGGCGCTCGCCGTGATCGCGTCGGGCCTCGCGGCGGGGGCGGTGCCGGCTTCGGCCAAGGCGCCGACCCCGTCGCCCGTGGTCGCGTCCGACAACGGGCGGGGGAACGTCGTCCTCAACATGTTCCAGTGGACCTGGGACTCGGTCGCGGCCGAGTGCGCCAGCACGATCGGGCCCGCCGGCTTCGGCTACGTCCAGGTCTCGCCGCCCCAGGAGCACATCCAGGGCACCGCGTGGTGGACCTCCTACCAGCCTGTGAGCTACAAGATCGAGTCCAAGCTCGGCAACCGCGCCGAGTTCCAGAACATGGTCAGCACCTGCAAGACCGCCGGCGTCGGCATCGTGGTGGACGCGGTCGTCAACCACACGGCCGGCGCGGACACCGGGTCCGGCACGGGCACGGGAGGGACCAGCTACTCGGTCGACAACTTCCCCGGCGTCCCGTACGGCGCCAACGACTTCAACGACTGCCGCGCCAACATCACCAACTACGGCGACCGGTACAACGTCCAGAACTGTCGCCTCGTCTCGCTCCAGGACCTGCGCACGAGGTCGGACTACGTGCGCGGCAAGATCGCGGGCTACATGAACGACCTGATCGGCCTGGGCGTCGCCGGCTTCCGTATCGACGCGGCCAAGCACATCCCGGCCGCAGACCTCGAGGCCATCAAGGCCAAGCTCACCAACCCGAACGTCTACTGGGTCCACGAGGTCATCGGGGCCGCGGGCGAGCCCATCCAGCCCTCCGAGTACCTGGGCAGCGGGGACTCGCACGAGTTCAACTACGCGCGCACGCTCAAGAGCCGCTTCGACGGCAGCATCGCGAGCCTCGACGAGATCGGCAACGGGCTGCTCACCTCGGACCGCGCCGGAGTCTTCGTGGACAACCACGACACCGAGCGCAACGGCGAGACCATGAACTACAAGTGGGGCGCCAAGTACAAGCTCGCCAACGCCTTCATGCTCTCCTGGCCCTACGGCTCGCCCTCGGTCTACACGGGCTACACGTGGACCGACAAGGACGCCGGAGCCCCCGGCGCCACCAGCACGTCGGTCCCCGACGCGAGCTGCTCCAACAGCGCCTGGACCTGCACGCAGCGCTGGACCGAGATCGCCGGCATGGTCGGCTTCCACAACACGGTCGAGGGCACGTCCGTGACGAACTGGTGGGACGACGGCAACAACAACATCGCCTACGGCCGCGGGGCCAAGGGCTACGTGGCGATCAACAACACGGCCTCCGCCGTGACGCGCACCTACCAGACCTCGCTGCCCGCGAACACCTACTGCGACGTCGTGGCGGCCAAGGACTGCTCCAAGACCTACACCGTGAGCGCCTCGGGGACCTTCACCGCGACCGTCCCCGCGTACGGGGCTCTCGCGCTGCATGTCGGGAAGGTCAAGACGACCCAGCCCACGTGCGCGAACGACACGACCGCGCCGAGCGTCCCCCAGAACGTCAAGGCCACCGCGGCCGGGACCTCGATCGCGGTGACCTGGGCCGCGTCGACCGACGACTGCGCCTCACCCCTCACCTACGAGGTGGCCCGCACCGCGGGCGGCACGACCGTGAAGACGACCGTGACCGGCACGTCCACCACCCTGACGGGCCTCACGGCCTCGACCGCCTACTCGATCACGGTCACCGCGATCGACGGGTCGGCGGCCAAGAACAGGTCGGCGGCGAGCGCCACGGCCACGGCCACCACCGGCGCGCTGCCGGTCGACACGACCACGACGGTCTACTACTCGACCTCGAAGGGGTGGAACGTGTACAAGGTCCACTACAAGGTCGGCTCGGGCGCCTGGACCACGGCCCCCGGCGTCGACATGACCGCGGCCTGCACGGGCTGGGTCTCCCGTGAGATCCCCGCGAACGGGGCGACCGTCACGGCCGCGTTCACCAACGGGTCGGGCGCCTGGGACAACAACGGTGGCAAGGACTTCAGCCTCACGGGGCAGCACGTCCAGGTCTCGGGCGGAGTGGTGACCGCGGGCAACCCGTGCGTCCCGGTCACCGACGGACAGGCCGGCGACACCACGAAGGTGACGGCCTACTACCCGACCACGAAGGGCTGGAACACCTACAACATCCACTACCGCGTGGGCACCGGGGCCTGGACCGCCGTGCCCGGGGTCCCCATGACCGCCGCCTGCACGGGGTGGGTCACGAAGGAGATCGCACTCGACGGTGCCGGCAGCGCGACGGCCGTGTTCACCAACGGTTCGGGCGTGTGGGACAACAACGGGTCACGCGACTACGCCCTGCCCGCCGGAGCTTCCGTCGTGCTCGACGGCAAGGTCGTCGTCGGCTCGCCGTGCGCGCCGGACCCCGTCGACCCGGTCGACCCGGTGGACCCGGTCGACCCCGTCGACCCCGTCGACCCCGTGGACCCTGTCGACCCTGTCGACCCGGTCGAACCCACGAACCCGGGTACTCCCGCGGAGGGGCCGTTCTACGCGACGAACCCTTCCGGCCAGAAGGGCGTCAAGGCGTCCGTCACGGTCGACGGCTCGGCGTCCGAGTGGACCGAGAGCATGGTCATCGCCCAGGGGGTCGCCAACGACGACCCGAGGATCTTCCGCGGGAGCCACGAGGGTCCCGTGTACGACCTGTACTCGCTGTCCGCCGCCTGGGACGACGCGAACCTGTACCTCATGTGGCAGATGACCAACGTCACGGACGTCGTCGACCCGGCGCAGGGCTACCCGATCAGCGACAACGGGAAGCCCTACCAGGGCGACATCCCGTTCTCGATCGCGTTCGACACGAACAACTCCCAGGGGACCGACGGCCTGGTCGACGGGACGGACAAGGGCGTGTGGGGCATCCGCAACACCTTCGTCAACGGGAACGTCGACCACCTCGCGATGTTCTCGGCGAAGAAGGGCGTCGGTCAGCCCTCGGTCTTCTCGATGAACGACAACGGTGCCTTCGACTACGAGGAGGAGAACGTGCTCGGGTTCACGGACGCCGGGATCTCCTTCGCCTACGGTGACGGCTTCTCGGGCAGCTCGTTGATGGGCATCTCGTCCAACGGCTGGGCGGGCTACACGCCGGCCGACCTGCTGAACAGGAGCAAGTACGTCGACCTCCTCTCGAAGGGGCACGACAAGAAGCAGGACACGATCTACGAGATGAAGATCCCGTTCTCCGCGATCGGCACCACGCGTGCCAGGCTCGAGGGCTCGGGGATCGGCGTGCAGCTCATCTCGACGTTCGGCCAGTCCGGCATCGGCTCGCTGCCCCACGACCCGACGG
>NZ_JBHXBO010000236.1:0-2684 GCF_042726775.1 Oerskovia sp. NPDC060287 | reverse complement strand
CCGTGGCGTACAGCGCCGACTCGTCGACCTCCGCCGAGAAGGAGGACCACGACGAGTTCTCGGTGCCGCTCGCTCGCGTCGGGAAGTAGGGCCGGCGTGCGACGTCGGCCGGTTGCCGTGCCGTTCGACGGCACCCGGAGCTAGGCAACCTGCCCGGGCGGGCCGTCCACGGTCCGCCCGGGCAGGGGGTGTCAGGAGCTGAGGGGGAGCTGCTGTCACCGGAGGCAGGGCCGTCGGCCCTCCTCGCCGCGAGGGGCCCTTCGTCAGCGAGGGGCCCCGCCGTCGTGCCAAGGGCGTCCCGTCGGCAGGCGGCCTGCTCCTCGTCGACGACGGCTCTCTACGATGGTTCGGTGCCGACCTCCTCGAACGTGCCGCCGCCCGCCGTCCGGCCCGCGCCGCCCGCGACCGACCCGCTGCGCGAGTCCGTCACCGTCATGGACCGCCTGTACTCGCCCGGCGGGTGCCCGTGGGATCGGGAGCAGACCCACGAGTCGCTGGTGCGCTACCTGCTCGAGGAGGCGCACGAGCTCGCGGAGGCCATCGAGACGGGCGACCGCGCGGGCGTGCGCGAGGAGCTGGGCGACCTGCTGCTGCAGGTCCTGTTCCACGCGCGCATCGCGAGCGAGGACCCGGTCGACCCGTTCACGGTCGACGACGTCGCGGCCGACCTCGTCGCCAAGCTCGTCAGGCGTCATCCCCACGTGTTCGCGGACACCGCGGTCGCCACGGGCGACGGCCACGCGGCCCTCTACGCCCAGTGGGACCAGATCAAGCAGCAGGAGAAGCAGCGCGAGTCGGTCCTGGAGGGGATCCCGCTCGCGCAGGGTGCGCTGGCCCGCGCGCAGAAGGTCCTGTCCCGCGCGGAGCGCGCCGGGCTCGTCGCGGATTCCGGCCCGACGACGGAGCTCCCGTCGGTCCCGTCCCTCGCCCCGGGCGAGGCGCGGCCCGGGAGGGGAGCGGCGCCGTCGGGCACTGCGGACGGCCTGACCGCGGGCGGCGAGGGTGCCCCCGGCGGGGCGCCGGTCGACGCGGCCGAGCGAGCCTACGGGCACGAGCTGCTCGACGTGGTGCGCCGTGCGCAGGCCGACGGCGTGGACGCCGAGACGGCGCTGCGGCGCGCGCTGCGCGAGGTCGAGCAGGCGGTCGTGGCGGCCGAGAAGAGCGCGAGCGCGCCCCGAGCGTGACGCACGCCGGACGCCCGGCGGCCGCGGGCGGTCGACATGCGGGCGATCGTGTCCACGTGCCGACGACGGGAGCACTATGTGTTCCCGACCACTAGGCTGGGTTGCGACAACCCCGGACGCGCCCGACCGCCATCGTCGCCTGCCCTGCGCTCCGGACCTGGAAGCAGCCTGAAGGAGCAACCGTGGCAAGCATCGAAGCCGTTGGAGCACGCGAGATTCTCGACTCGCGCGGAAACCCCACCGTCGAGGTCGAGGTCGTTCTCGACGACGGTACCTTTGCGCGCGCAGGCGTCCCCTCGGGTGCCTCGACCGGCGCCTTCGAGGCCGTCGAGCGCCGTGACGGCGACAAGTCCCGCTACCTGGGCAAGGGCGTCGAGAACGCGGTCAACGCGGTCATCGACGAGATCGCCCCCGAGCTGATCGGCTACGAGGCAGAGGACCAGCGCCTCATCGACCAGGCCCTGATCGACCTCGACGGCACCCCGAACAAGGGCAAGCTCGGCGCGAACGCCATCCTCGGTGTCTCGCTGGCCGTCGCGAAGGCCGCAGCCAAGAGCTCGGGCCTGGACCTCTACCGCTACGTCGGTGGCCCCAACGCCCACGTCCTGCCCGTCCCCATGATGAACATCCTCAACGGTGGGTCGCACGCGGACTCCAACGTCGACATCCAGGAGTTCATGGTCGCCCCGATCGGCGCCACGTCCTTCCGTGAGGCGCTGCGCACCGGTGCAGAGGTCTACCACTCCCTGAAGTCCGTGCTGAAGAGCAAGGGCCTCGCGACGGGCCTCGGCGACGAGGGCGGCTTCGCCCCGAACCTGCCGAGCAACCGCGACGCGCTGGACCTGATCCTCGTCGCGATCGAGCAGGCCGGCTTCAAGCCGGGCGTCGACGTGGGCCTCGCGCTCGACGTCGCCGCGACCGAGTTCTTCAAGGACGGCGCGTACCAGTTCGAGGGCAAGGCGACGAGCTCGGACGAGATCATCGCGTACTACAAGCAGCTCGTGGCGGACTACCCGCTGGTCTCGATCGAGGACCCGCTGTCCGAGGACGAGTGGAGCGCCTGGTCGCAGCTCGTGACCGAGGTCGGCGACAAGGTCCAGATCGTCGGCGACGACCTGTTCGTCACCAACCCGGAGCGCCTCGCCAAGGGCATCGAGCTCAAGTCGGCGAACTCGCTGCTCGTCAAGCTCAACCAGATCGGCACGCTCTCGGAGACCCTCGACGCCGTCGAGCTCGCGCAGCGCAACGGCTTCACCGCGATGGTCTCGCACCGTTCGGGCGAGACCGAGGACACGACGATCGCGGACCTGTCCGTCGCCGTCAACGCCGGCCAGATCAAGACCGGTGCTCCCGCCCGTGGCGAGCGCATCAACAAGTACAACCAGCTCCTGCGCATCGAGGAGGCCCTGGACGACGCGGCTCGCTACGCCGGCGCCTCGGCGTTCCCGCGCTGGAAGGCGTGAGCTGACGCTCACCTGCTAGCCGCGGTCTGATCGCGGT
>NZ_JBHXBO010000235.1:0-6357 GCF_042726775.1 Oerskovia sp. NPDC060287 | reverse complement strand
GTCCGGAGGCGCCCCGCGGTGGGCAGGTCAGCCCGCGTCGGCTGCCGCGAGGAGCTGCTCGAGCTGCGACTGGTCGAACATCATGCCGTCGAAGGCCGCGATGACCCGGAGCGGCATGTCGCCGGCCATGGCCAGCATGCTCTCGTCGATCGCCATGGCCGACGACCCGTCGTCGCCCGCCGCCATGGCGTCGCGCAGGATCGCCCCGGCAACCGGGTGGGCCAGGGCCTCGCTCAGCGTCGACGACGGCGTCAGGGGCAGGGTGACGTCCTCGCCGACCACCGTGACGGTGGCCGAACCGCGCAGGTCGCGCGACGAGGCGCCCACGGACACCACGAACTCGCCGCCCTCGACGACCCAGCGCCGCAGCACCGGGTGCCAGTACGACAGGTCGCGTGCGTCGAGCTCGAACGTGAGCGTGCGCGTCCCGCCGGGTGCGAGCGAGACCTTCCCGAACGCCTTGAGCTCGCGCTCGGGGCGCTCGACCGCGGACTGCGGGTCGCCCACGTAGACCTGGACGACCTCGGCGCCCGCGACGTCCCCCGTGTTGGTGACGGTCACGTCCACGGTGAGCGACGCCGTCGTGCCCTCGCCCGAGACCGTGACCGACAGGTCGTCGTAGGCGAACGTCGTGTACGACAGGCCGTGGCCGAACGGGAAGGCGACGTCCATGCGCTTGGCGTCGTAGTAGCGGTAGCCGACCAGCACTCCCTCGCCGTAGCGGACGTGCCCGAGCTCGCCCGGGAAGTTCCCGTACGACGCGTTGTCCTCGAGGCGGACCGGGACGGTCTCGGTGAGCTTGCCCGACGGGTTGCGGACGCCGAACAGCAGGTCGGCGATCGCCCCGCCGCCGGCCTGGCCGCCGAGCCAACCCTCGAGGATCGCCGCGGCGCGGTCCTGCCAGGGCGCGATCGCGACGGCCGAGCCGTTCGCGAGGACCACGACGACGCGCGCGCACACGGCCGAGACGGCCTCGAGGAGCGCGATCTGGTTCGCGGGCAGGTCCATGTCGTCGCGGTCGAAGCCCTCGGACTCGTGGCTCGCGGGCAGCCCCAGGAAGAGGACGACCGTCCCGGCGTCCCGGGCCAGTGCGACGGCTTCCTCGCAGAGGGCCGCGTCGTCGGCGTCGGACACCTCGGCCGTGATGCCGAAGCCGGCCGCGAAGGAGACCTCGGAGCCGGTGATCGCGTTGATCTGCGTCAGGGCGTCGTCGAGGCGGGTCGGCTGGACCTGGCTCGACCCGGCACCCTGGTAGCGCGGGGTGCGTGCGAACTCGCCGATGACGGCGATCGACGCCGCGGCGGCCGGGTCGAGCGGGAGGACGGGGGTGCCGTCCACGGGCTCGTTGCGCAGGAGGACCGCGCCCTCGGCGGCGGCCTCGCGGGCGAGGGCGTGGTGCTCGGCGACGTCGTAGGTCCCGGGCTCTGCGAGAGCCGGCAGAGCCCGGTTCAGGAGCGTGAGGTGGCGGCGTACGGCCTGGTCGAGGATCGCCTCGTCGAGCTCGCCCGCGCGGACCGCCGCGACGACCTCGGCGTCGGTGCGCCCGCCGGTCGCAGGCATCTCGAGGTCGAGCCCCGCGGCGAGCGCGGGCACGCGGTTCGAGACCGCTCCCCAGTCGGAGACCACGACGCCGTCGTAGCCCCACTCGTCGCGCAGGACCTCGGTGAGGAGCCAGTGGTCCTCGGACGCGTACGTGCCGTTGATCTTGTTGTACGAGCACATGACGGTCCAGGGCGAGGCCTTGGTGACGGCCCGCTCGAACCCGGTCAGGTAGATCTCGCGGAGCGTGCGCTCGTCGACGTCGGCCGAGACGCGCATGCGGTCGGTCTCCTGGTTGTTGGCCGCGAAGTGCTTGAGCGAGGTGCCCACGCCCTGGCTCTGCACGCCGTTGATGAGCGCGGCGCCAAGGTCGCCCGAGACCACGGGGTCCTCGGAGAAGTACTCGAAGTTGCGACCGCACAGCGGTGAGCGCTTGATGTTGATGCCCGGGCCGAGGAGCACCGCGACGTCGTTCGCGCGGGTCTCGCGGCCGAGAGCCCGTCCGACGCGCTCGAGCAGCTCGACGTTCCACGTGGAACCGAGCGCCGCGGCCGTGGGGAAGCACGTCGCGGGGACCGAGTTCGCGAGGCCCAGGTGGTCCGCGGAGCCGCTCTGCTTGCGCAGCCCGTGCGGACCGTCGGTGACCATGACCGCAGGAACCTCTGCGCCTGCGCGGTCGACGGGCTGCGTGTGCCAGAAGTCCAGTCCCGACGTCAACGACGCCTTCTCCTCGAGCGTGAGCTCCTGGATGAGCCGCTCGACGTCGAGCGGTCCGGCGGCACGTGCCGTGGTGGGGCTGGCGGGGTTCTCGTTGCTCACGGTGCACTTCCTCAGGGTTCGCGGCCAAGCCGCTCTGCTTGTTCGTCCGAGACTATCCGAGAAACCTACCGACTGGTAGGCATGTGGTCCGGGGTGTGCCGATCGACGGCTCAGTCGATGAGCGATCCCTCGGTCAGCACGGGCGTCGCGGCCAGGCAGAGACCGGTCCGGTCGCCCTCGGCCCAGGAGTCCTCGGAGGGGGTCCAGACCGAGAGCTCGATCCCCGCAGGGTCGACGTCGTCCGCCAGGACCGCGGGCACGCACACGCGCGAGACCTTTGCGTCCGCGCCGTCCTGGCCCGGCCACACGGAGTCGGTCGAGAAGTCCGTGCGTGCCACGACCTGCGCCTCGTGCGGGTCCCCGCACGGGACGACGCGCACCGTGGTGACGGCGCCGTCGTCGGGCAGCTCGGCGAGGCAGTTCCCCAGGACGAGCTGCCGCGCGTGCGCGTCCTGCGGTGCGCTCACGTCGGCGGGCAGCGCGCGCGTCGCCGCGCCGCCCAGCAGCAGGGCGACCGTCACGGCGATGGCCGTCAGCGACGTGGCCAGGCCCAGGGCGATGCCCGCCCACGCGAGGCCCACGCCTCGCGTGCCGTCCCGCCGGATCCGGGCGAGCGCCGCCGCCCCGACGCCCACCCCGACCGGCCCGAGCAGCAGGCCCGTCGGGATCGCGGCCACGGCGAAGGGCTCTGTCCGGGCGGCGGCCGGCTGCCAGCCCGGCGCGTAGTAGACGTCCGGGTCGTACCCGGGGGGCGGGGTGCTCATGCGGAGCTCGCCGCGACGCCGATGAACCAGAGCGCGAGGAGTGCCGTCATGACCGCTCCCACCGTGATCCCGGTGATCGCGTACCCGCGTCCCGTCGTCCCGTCGCGCGAGATCTGCTGGAGGGCCACGATGCCCAGGACCAGGCCGACGACCCCGGGGAAGAAGCAGAGCGCCAGTCCGGCGAGCGACGTGATCATCGACGCGAGGGCCAGGCCGTTCTGTCGGGGAGGAGGCGCGAACGACGCCGTCCACGCCGGCCCCTGCTGCCATGCCGGGGGCTGGCCCTGAGGGGCGCCGGGGTACGGAGCGTTCGCCCCAGGTGGCCACTGCCCCTGGGGGTACGGCCCGGGCGCATGTCCGGGCGCGGGCGGGTAGGGGGATCCGTAGGGGCTCCCGTGGACCGGTGTCCCTGGCGCGCCGTAGGGAGGGTGGGCCGGGCTGCCCACCGGCGGAGGCGCCGTCGGGAACCCGGCCCCCGCGGGGCCCGCGGGAGGGAAGTACGGGTCGGGCTCGACGGGGGCGTCCTCGATACCCGCTACGGGCGGCTGGTACGGGACGAGCGGAGGCTGGCGCGTGGGTCCGCCGGGGGCGAGGTAGGGGTTCGGCGGGGGCGTCGGATCCTGGTCCGGCGCGCCGGGACCCTGCGGCGGGTAGGAGGTCATGGGAGAACCGTAGCGACGCGGCGCGGACCTCGGTGGAACTCCCCACAGGACTCGCCCCGCGGTGGCCTGTCGGGGCCGCGGCAGGGCGCTCGCGATTATTTTGTGAGGATTCCACCCCAAACCGCCCTCAGCCCCTCGATACGGCCCTCCGCGTGTCTATGATCGTGGTGGTACCGGGCATCCGCGGTCTCTCGTACGAGGGATTTGGAAGGAGTCGTGCTTTTTTCGCTCGGCTCTCCGGTGCCCTACCGAGCGCGGCCGGCACAGGTCGCGCACGACGCATCACCGAGCAGTGAGGACGTCATGACCCTGCCACAGGCCGCACAGGCTCCCGCCACCACGAACGATCGAGCGGCGGTGGTTCTCGCTGCCGGTCACGACGACGCGTCACGCGAGCTCATCACCCGACCGCTCGGCGAAGCGACCGTGGTCGAGCTCGCCGTCGCCAACGTCCGCAAGGTCGTCGCCGACGACCGCATCGTGGTCGTCGTCGCCCCCGGCGACACCACGGTCCGAGGGCTCCTGGGCGACGACCTCACGTACGTCGAGCAGCAGGACCTGCCGGGGACCGGCGGTGCGGTGCTCGCGGCGCGTGCCGAGATCGAGGCCTTCGCGATCCCCGCGCGCGAGGTCCTCGTCGCCTACGCCGACACCCCGCTCCTGCGCTCCGAGTCCTTGCTGGGCCTCCTGACCCGCCACACGCTCAAGGGCGCGGACCTGTCGCTGCTCGCGGCCGTCGTGACCGAGGACCTGCCCACCTACGGGCGGATCGTCCGTGAGGACGGTGAGATCACCGCGATCCTCGAGGAGGAGGACCGCCCGGCCGACGCCGGGAGCGGCGGCACCCCCACCGAGGTCAACGTGGGCGCCTACGTCGCGTCCCCCGGCCTGCTGTTCGCCGAGCTCGAGGCCATGCTCGCCGAGGGCGAGCACCGCCTGACCGAGCTCGCCCGCCGCGTCATCGCCAAGCAGAAGAGCATCTCCTCGTACCGGATCTACGACACCGACGAGGTCCGGGGCATCAACACCCCCGAGGAGCTCCAGGAGGCCGCGGACATCCTCCTCAAGCGGCTCTTCATGCCCAAGAAGAACACCGACACCAAGATCGTGTTCGGCACCGGCGGGTGGCGCGCGATCATCGGTGAGGGATACACGCTCGCGAACGTGCGCCGCCTGTGCCAGGCGATCGCGAACGAGACGGTCCGCAAGGGCATCGACGGGCTGGGCGTCGTGATCGGCGGGGACCGCCGCTTCCTCTCGCGCGAGTCCGCCGTCGCGGCGGCCGAGGTCTTCGCGGGCAACAACATCCCGGTCACCCTCCTGCCCGACGACGTCCCCACGCCCCTCGTGACGTTCGCGGCGCCGTACCTCGGCGCGGCCTACGGCATCATCGTCACCTCGAGCCACAACCCGCCCGAGTGGAACGGCATGAAGGTCTTCCGCCAGGACGGATCGCTGCCCCTCGACGACGAGACCGACCGCTACCAGGACGAGGCCAACGCACTGAGCGTCGACGACGTCATCACGCTCGACCTCGCGGTCGCCCGCAAGGCGGGCCTGGTCGTGGACAAGGTCCTCACCGAGCCCTACGTCGACGCGATCGAGAAGATCGTCGACGTCGACGCGGTCCGCGGCTCGGACCTGCGGGTGATCGTCGACCCCATGTACGGCACGAGCCAGCTCACGCTCGGCACGATCCTCAACGACATGCGCGTGCGCTCCGAGTTCATCCACGCCTCGCACAACCCGTTGTTCGGCGGGATCGCGCCCGCGCCGGACCTGCAGCGTCTGTCGACCCTGATCTCGATGATCAAGCAGGGCGACGGCCGCTACGACCTGGGCATGGCCACCGACGGCGACTCCGACCGGATCGGCATCGTCGACGAGACCGGCGAGTACATCTCGACCAACGACCTCCTGCTCCTCCTCTACTGGTACCTGCACGAGTTCCGCGGCGAGAAGGGCGGCGTCGTGCGCAACCTCGCGACGACGCACCTGCTCGACCGGCTGGCCGCGCACTTCGGCGAGGAGTCGCGCGAGGTCAAGGTCGGCTTCAAGCACGTGACGGCCGGCATGGAGGAGATCGGCGCGGTCCTCGGCGGCGAGTCCTCGGGCGGCCTCACGGTCCGCGGCTGGATCCTCGGCAAGGACGGCATCTTCGCGTGCGCCCTGGTCGTCGAGATGCTCGCCCGCACGGGCAAGAAGATCTCCGAGCTGCGCGAGATGATCTACGAGATCACGGGTCGCCTCTACACGCTCGAGGCCGGCGTCGACTCGACGCCGGAGATGCGCGTCGCCGTGCCGCGTCGCCTCGAGGCGGACCCGCTCACGCACGTCGGGCCCTACCCGGTCGTGAGCATCTCCCACCTCGACGGCACCAAGATCGTCCTCGAGAACGACAACTGGGCGCTCCTGCGGTTCTCCGGGACCGAGCCGGTGCTGCGCATGTTCGTCGAGGCCGACTCCCCGGAGAAGGCCACCGAGCTTCTCGACTGGCTCAAGGGCTTCGTCACAGCGGGCGTCTGAGCCTCCCGCCCCCAGGGTCCCGCGACCTCGGAGGCTCGGACACAGGC
>NZ_JBHXBO010000234.1:0-6391 GCF_042726775.1 Oerskovia sp. NPDC060287 | reverse complement strand
GTCCGCACCCCTCCCGGAGGCGGGTGTGTTTCTGCGTAGCCACCACAATTGTGGTGGCTACGCAGAAAAACAACTGTCCCCCAGGCCCCACGAGGCAGGGGCAGGGGCAGGGAGCCGGACGCCCGTGGTCGCTCGCGAGGCGCACGGGCGGAACGTCGCCGTATCACCGTCGCCGTCACTCTCGCCGTCGCAATCATCGTCACCTTCTCGGCGCCCGGCCGCCGACTCGCGCAGAGCCCGTCGCCCCCTTCCCGGTGACGTAGCCCGCATCACCCGCTAGTGTCCCGCTGAGGGGCACCCCGACCCCCGCCGTGCCGTGGACAGAGCCCTCCGGCGGGGCTCGAGGGAAGTGGTGCGTGGCCGCCGTACCGGACGACGTGACCCTGCTGGGCCGCGAGCGTGAGAAGCAGGTCCTCGACGACCTGCTGGCCGCGGTGCGTCAAGGATCGAGCCGGGTGCTGGTCCTGCGCGGAGAGCCCGGCTCTGGTCGCACCGCCCTGCTCGACCATCTGGGCGCCGGCGCGCACGGCCTCGACGTCCTGCGCCTCACGGGGACCGAGACCGAGACGGACCTGCCCTTCGCCGCGGTCCAGCGCGCGCTCCTCCCCCTGGCCCCGCGCATCGCGGATCTCCCCGCTCCTCAGGCGGACGCGCTCCGCACAGCTCTCGGGACGTCGTCGGGCCCCGCACCCGACCGGTTCCTCGTGAGCCTCGCCGTGCTGTCGCTCCTCGCCGCGCTGTCCGACGACGCCCCCGTCCTCGTCCTCGCCGACGACGCGCAGTGGCTCGACCGCGAGTCGCTCGACCTCCTCGCGTTCGTGGGCCGCAGGCTGCGCGCCGAGCGGGTGGCCCTGGTCCTCTCGGTCCGGACCGGCACCCCGGGGGCCGCAGCCGTGTCGGACCTGCCCACCGTCGACCTCGCCGGGCTCCCGCGGGACGCGGCGCTCTCGCTCCTGCGCTCCCAGGTGGGCACGGCCCTCGACCCCCAGGTCGCCGACTCGATCGTCGCCGCGACCGGTGGCAACCCGCTCGCGCTGCTCGACCTGAGCGGCGAGCTGAGCGCGTCGCAGCTCGCCGGAGGCGCGGTGCTCTCCGCCCCGCTCCCGGTCGGCAGCCACCTCGAGGAGCACTACCAGCGCCAGACGCGCTCGTACGCCCCCGCGACCCAGCGCTGGCTCCTCCTCGCAGCGGCCGAACCCGGAGGCGACGCAGCGTACGTCCGGGCAGCCGCCGAGGCCCTCGGACTACCCGCCGACGCCTCCGACCCGCCCGAGCACGACCGGCTCGTGACGGTCGAGGACCACGTCGCCTTCCGTCACCCGCTCGTGCGGTCGGCCGTCTACCGCGGCGCGACCGGCAGCGAGCGCCGCGCCGCCCATGCCGCGCTCGCGGCCGTGACGAACAGGCCCGCCGACGTCGACCAGCGAGCCTGGCACCTCTCGGCGGCCGCCCTCGGCCCGGACGAGCGCGTCGCGGCAGCACTGGTGCAGGGCGCCGAGCGCGCCCACGCCCGTGGTGGTTACGCGGCCCGGGCCGCCTTCCTCGCACGCGCGGTCGAGCTCACCCCACCCGGTCCTGGGCGGGACGAACGCTCGGTGTCCGCCGCAGAGGCCGCGTCGCACGCGGGGTCGCCCGTCCGTGCGCTGGCTCTCCTGGACGGGGTGGACGAGCGCTCGCTCGCCCCGGCGGTCCTCGCGCGATGCCTCACCGCTCGGGCCGTCGCCCGCAAGTACTCCGGCGCGCCGTACGCCGCGGCCGAGAGCCCGGGCCTCTTCCTGCGCGCCGCACGCACGCTGCGCACCGCGGACCCGGCCGCCGCCCAGGACGCGCTGCTCACCGCGTTCGGCGAGATCCTCGGCGCCGAGCGGGCAGCGGGCGACGACACCCTCGCGGACCTCGCGCGGGAGGTCCGCGCCCAGCAGGTCACCGGTCTCGGCCGCCCGGCCGGCGTGGCCTCGACCCTGCTGGACGCGCTCGCAGCCCTCGCGACGACCCCCGACGCGCGGTGCGTCCCGGCGCTGCGGACGGCCGTCGAGGCGATGCGAGCGCCCGGCGCGGCATCGTCCGAGACGTTCGCGCGGCACGGCCTCCTGGCCGTCGCCGTGACCACGGCGCTGTGGGACGACGCCGCCCGCGACGAGCTCGTGCGCCAGGCCGGCGCCCAGACCCGGGCCGCCGGGGCGATACCGGCCCTCGACTCGGCGCTGTGGGTGCTCGCGCTGTGCGAGACCGTCATGGGACGGCTCGACGCCGCGGACCATCTCCTCGCCGAGGTCCACGAGCTCCGTGAGGCCGTGGGGCTCAGCCCCGAGCAGGCCCGGATCTTCGTCAACGTCGAGCTGCTCGCGTGGCAGGGCCCCGACTCGCCCGCGCTGCGCGACCGGATCGACCAGGCGCAGGGGGCCGCGGACCGCCTGGGTCTGGGCGGGGCCGTGAGCCTGGCGCGGACCGCCCGCATGCTGCTCGACCTCGCTGCGGGCGACCACGCCGCCGCGTTCGACGCCGCGTCGACGATCGCCCGCGAGGGGTTCCTGCAGGTCGGGCTCCGGGTCCTGCCGGACCTCGTGGAGTCCGCACGACGCAGCGGTCACGACGACGCGGCCCACGCGGCGCTCGCCCGTCTCGCCGACGTGACCTCGGCCAGCGGGGCGCCGTGGGGCCTGGGCGTGCTCGCCCGCTCGCGAGCCCTCCTCGCGCAGGACGGCGAGGCGGACGCCCACTTCCGCGACGCCGTCGGGCACCTGTCCCGGACGCGGGCGGTCGCCGACCTGGCGCGGGCCCACCTCCTGCACGGCGAGTGGCTGCGGCGACGGCGTCGCCGGCGCGAGGCCGCCGACGCCCTGGGCACCGCGCTCGACCTGTTCGAGCGCATGGGGGCCGAGCCGTTCGCGGCGCGCGCCCGCCGTGAGCTCGCGGCGGTCACGGGGCGTGCCCAGGCACCACTCGACCGGCCCACGACGGGACTGACCGCGCAGGAGCAGTGTGTGGTCGACCTCGCGGCCTCGGGCGCGACCAACGCCGAGATCGCGGCGCACCTGTTCATCAGCCCGCACACCGTGCACTACCACCTGCGCAAGGCGTTCCGGAAGCTCGGGGTCTCGTCCCGCCGGCAGCTCGCGCACGCGCTGCGCCCGCCCGACGGCGGGGCCGCCGTCGGGCGGTAGACGTCGCCCCGTGCGGACGGGCGCCTTACGCGGAGCCCAGGGCTCAGGCGGGCTCCCCTGCCTCCTGGGGTGCGCGCGCGTGCGCGACGGCCCACTCGATGGCGGCGTCCGCGACGGCCTCCCAGCCGGGCTCGGCGCACGTCCAGTGCGACCGGCCCTCGAGGTCCAGCACCTCGGTCACGGCGGGCGAACGGTGGTACTTGTGGGCGTTCGACCGGTTCACCGACGCCGGCATGATGTGGTCCTCGCTGCCCGTGATGAACAGGAGCGGCGCGCGGTCCGCGTCGTAGTCGACCCACGTCTCCTGCTTGCCCGGCTTGTAGTTGGCGATGAGCCCGTAGGCCCACACCCAGCTCCCGGGGGCAGGGATGTGGTACCGGTCGTAGACCTCGCGGGACTCCTCGGCAGTGAGCGTGTTGGTGAACGCGTAGTGGAACTGCTCGGGCGTGAACCCCGCCGCACGGTGCGCCGTCGCCGGGTTCTTGAGGATGGGGAAGAGCGACTTGAACTGCGAGGGCGGGTTGAGGCGCACGCCCTCGGTCGGGGCCGCGTCGATCACGACGGCGGACGCCCCCAGGCCGCGGGCCAGCAGGAGCTGGGTCAGCGTGCCGCCGAACGAGTGGCCCATGATGATGGGCGGCCGGTCGAGGCCCTCGATGATGCCCGCGAGGTGGTCGACGGTCTCGGGGACCGTGAGCCTCGCGATGACGTCGGGGTCCTCGCGCAGCGCCTCGACCTCGATCTCGAAGCCGGGGTAGCCGGGCGCGAGCACGCGGAACCCCTTGGCCTCGTAGTACGGGATCCAGTGCTCCCAGCTGCGCGGCGTCATCCACAGACCGTGGACGAGGACCACGGTGTCGGGGGCGGTCGGAGGGGCGGTGTCGCTCATGGTGGTCTCCTGTGGCCGAGGGATCGTCCTCCCCACCTTCTGGGGCGTCGGGTGGTCGTGGCATCACCCGTCACGGGTAGTCACCACTCGGCGGACGCAAGAAATTGACAGAACTGCGAAAAGTTCTCACAGAACTCTTGCGCGGGTGAACGCCCGGCCATAGATTCGGCTCACCGTCAGGGCGATGACGCCCTGCACCGCGAAGGCACCGCCTTCCCGAGAGAAGCCGAGTCGACGATGACACGAACACACCTCCGGCCCACCCCTCCCCACGGCGCACGAGGGCGGGCCCTGACCTCGCTCACCGCGCTCGCGGTCGCGCTCGGCCTGGTCGTCGGCGCCGCGGCCGGCGCATCGGCCCACGGTCGCGACCCCCGACCGCCGAGCCCCGCCGCGACCCGCGCAGCGCTGGCCCCGGACCTCGTCGCGGGTCGCGGCGCGGACCTCGGCATCGTCGAGCAGGAGGCGGAGTCGGCCGTCACGAACGGCACCGTCCTCGCCCCCGACCGGACCGCCTACACGCTCGCGTCCGAGGCCTCGGGGCGCTCGGGCGTCCGGCTCGTACCGGGCCAGTACGTCGAGTTCACGCTGCCGAAGGCCGCCAACGCGCTGACCGTGCGCTACTCGATCCCGGACGCGCCGGGCGGCGGTGGGATCACCGCCCCGCTCGCGGTGTCGGTCGACCGGGGTCCGAGCCGGACACTGACGCTCACCTCGCAGTACTCGTGGCTCTACAACCAGTACCCGTTCACGAACGACCCGGACGCCGACCTGCTGCACCCCGACTGGTGGATCACCGAGTGCGCGTGCGTGCCGGCCGCCACCACACCAGCCCCCGAGATCGCCAAGCCGTTCCGCCCCACGCACTTCTACGACGAGCAGCGCCTGCTCCTGACGAGGACCTACCCGGCCGGATCGACCGTCCGCCTCACCGTCCCTGCCGGGAGCCAGGCCGCCTGGACCGTGATCGACCTGCTCGACTCGCAGGTCGTGGCACCTCCGAAGGTCACGCTGCGCGCCGCGAACGTGCTCGCGTTCGGCGCCGACCCGTTCGGTCGCCGCGACTCGGCCCCCGCGTTCGACAAGGCCATCGCGTTCGCGAAGAAGGCCGGAGTCCCCGTCTACGTCCCGCCGGGCACGTTCCAGGTCAACCGCCACATCATGGTCGACGACGTGACGATCCAGGGGGCAGGCAGCTGGTACACGATCGTCAAGGGTCGCGAGACGGCCCTGAGCACCCCCGCTCCCGACGGCTCGGTGCACACGGGCGTGGGGTTCTACGGCAAGGACGCGGCCGACGGCGGGAGCCGCGACGTCCACCTGTCCGGGTTCACGATCGAGGGCGACGTCCGCGAGCGCATCGACACCGACCAGGTGAACGGCGTGGGAGGGGCCCTGAGCGACTCGACGATCGACGGGCTCTACATCCACCGGACCAAGGTGGGGCTGTGGTTCGACGGCCCCATGGACAACCTGCGCGTCACGAACAACGTCATCACCGACCAGATCGCCGACGGCCTCAACTTCCACGGCGGCGTGACCGGCTCGCTCGTCTCGAACAACCTGGTCCGCAACACGGGCGACGACGGCCTGGCCATGTGGTCGGAGAAGGTCGCCAACGCGAACAACACGTTCGACCGGAACACGATCCAGTCCCCGACGCTCGCGAACGGGATCGCGGTCTACGGCGGCACCGACAACACCGTGTCGAGGAACCTGGTCGCCGACCCCGTCCGCGAGGGCAGCGCGCTCCACGTCGGGTCACGGTTCGGCGCCGAGCCCTTCACGGGCAGCCTCCGGATCACGGACAACACGACCGTGCGGTCCGGGACGTACGAGCTCAACTGGAACATCGGGCTCGGTGCGATCTGGTTCTACGCGCTCGACCGCGACATCGACGCCGACGTCCAGGTCGTCGGCAACCACTTCCTCGACAGCACCTACAACGCGATCATGCTGGTGTCCGACTGGCCCGTGAAGGACCAGGTCGCGATCCGAGGCGTCCACTTCAAGGACACGCGGATCGACGGGACCGGCACCTCGGTCCTGAGCGCACGCGTCGCGGGCTCGGCGACGTTCGAGAACGTCGACGCCCGCAACGTCGGGGCCGTCGGCATCAACAACTGCGGCTCGTTCAACTTCCCCGCGACGGGCTCCGAGTTCACGGTGACCGACCTCGGCGGGAACGACGGGGGCGGGACCACCGGCCCTTGGCTCGCACCGTGGGAGCTGCCGAACACCATCACGTGCGACGACCGGCCTCAGGTCATCGCTCCCCCGGCACCCTCGACCTGGTGACGCTCGCGGGGTGCGCCGAGCCACGGGGCGAGGCGCACCC
>NZ_JBHXBO010000233.1:0-6408 GCF_042726775.1 Oerskovia sp. NPDC060287 | reverse complement strand
GTACCGCAAGGTACCCGGGCCCTTCGTCGTCCTCGGACGCCTGACCCGGACGCTCGAGGCGCGCCCCGACGCCGTCGTCACCGTGGGCTGATGCTGGGGTGGCCCAGCTGCCGCAGCTGCTCGCCGCCGTGACGGCCGTCGGACGTCGTGCCGCCCGACGAGCTGGTCGTGGCGGGCGCACGGCCCGGCGCGGGGGAGCGGGCGCGCGTGAATCCGGGTGGGGACCGGACCCCGGACCGGGGTCGAGTCAGGTCGTGCGAGGCGTGGCTCGAGGGCGAAGAGGGGCAGGTCGGCAGGATCCGTGTGGTGATCTCGCACCGATCTCGATCCCGGACGGGGCGTGGCCGACCTGCATCGATGCAGGTGAGGAGCGCGCGGCCGGGTGCTGGGCTCTCCGAGGGGCGCCGGCCGTCGGTGTGAAGGCCGTCACTTCGTCCCGCGAGGTCCGATCTGGCGGTTACCCTAGAAGC
Source organism: Oerskovia sp. NPDC060287 (assembly GCF_042726775.1). Classification (NCBI taxonomy): domain Bacteria; kingdom Bacillati; phylum Actinomycetota; class Actinomycetes; order Micrococcales; family Cellulomonadaceae; genus Oerskovia; species Oerskovia sp. NPDC060287. The sequence goes on along the minus strand of NZ_JBHXBO010000233.1, from coordinate 5,938 downwards.
ACCGACAAGCCCGCACTGCGCGTGAGCGTGTCGGTCGGAGCGTGGGGACAGTCCCTCTGAGGGCAGAGTCACACGCGCCACGATTGGTCTTCCACGAGTTCCTGTGGCAGACTGTTCAGGTTGCCTGTTACGGGTGCGCTCTTTCATGTGTCGAACAGTGTGTTGAACCGCTAAGCATGCGGACCTCGGTATTCCGGGGTTGCCGCGGGTTGAACTCTCTGTCGATACGGATCGAGGACCCCGCGGAGCTCAGGTTCTGCACAGGCTCGACAACGTTGTGAACGGCTGTGACGCCGTCGGGCGCCAGAAGTTGGCCCGATGCGTGAGCGGTTCACATATCCAACGGCCCTGCACCGTTCCTCGGTGCGTGCGCTGGGTAGGTCGCGATAGGCGACACGCCCGAGCGCGTGGGTCGGACAGCTAGCGGTTCGAGAGAGAGAGTCAGACGACGCCATGGCGGGACAGAAGATCCGCATCCGGCTCAAGTCCTACGACCACGAGGTGATTGACAGCTCGGCGCGCAAGATCGTCGACACTGTCACCCGCGCTGGTGCAACGGTCGTGGGCCCGGTGCCGCTGCCGACGGAGAAGAACGTCTTCTGCGTCATCCGGTCGCCTCACAAGTACAAGGACAGCCGCGAGCACTTCGAGATGCGCACGCACAAGCGGCTTATCGACATCATCGATCCCACTCCGAAGGCCGTCGACTCGCTCATGCGACTGGACCTGCCTGCGGACGTGAACATCGAGATCAAGCTCTGAGGCGGGAGGACAACATGACTACCCCCCAGCAGAACGAGCGGCCCGTCACGGCCGTGCTCGGTACGAAGCTCGGCATGACCCAGCTCTGGGACGAGGCCGGTCGCCTGGTTCCCGTCACGGTCGTTGCCGTGGGCACGAACGTCGTGACCCAGGTCCGTACCGAAGAGGTCGACGGCTACAGCGCGGTCCAGCTGGCTGCAGGCCAGATCGACCCGCGCAAGGTCACGAAGCCCCTCAAGGGTCACTTCGAGAAGGCCGGCGTCACGCCGCGCCGTCACGTGACCGAGGTCCGCACGACCAACGCCGGTGAGTACACCCTCGGCCAGGAGATCACCGCGGAGGTCTTCACGGCCGGCGCGAAGGTCGACGTCCAGGGCACCACCAAGGGCAAGGGCACGGCCGGTGTCATGAAGCGTCACGGCTTCCACGGCGCCCCGGCCTCCCACGGTGCACACCGTAACCACCGCAAGCCTGGTTCGATCGGTGGGGCCTCGACCCCGGGTCGAGTCTTCAAGGGCGTGCGCATGGCTGGTCGCATGGGTTTCGACCAGCAGACCACGCAGAACCTGACCGTCCACGCGGTCGACGCAGAGAAGGGTCTGCTGCTCGTCAAGGGCGCAGTGCCCGGCCCCAAGGGCGGCGTCGTCCTCGTGCGTAGCGCCGTGAAGGGAGCATGACACTCATGGCAGCTCTCACTGTTGACGTCCTCGACGCCACGGGCAAGAAGGCCGGCACCGCCGAGCTTCCCGCCGAGGTGTTCGACGTCCAGACGAACGTCCCGCTGATCCACCAGGTTGTCGTCGCGCAGCTCGCTGCAGCCCGTCAGGGCACGCACGACACCAAGAGCCGCGGCGAGGTCCGCGGTGGTGGACGCAAGCCGTACAAGCAGAAGGGCACCGGCCGCGCCCGTCAGGGTTCGACCCGTGCACCTCAGTTCGCCGGCGGTGGGGTCGTTCACGGCCCGACGCCGCGCGACTACAGCCAGCGCACCCCCAAGAAGATGAAGGCTGCTGCCCTGCGCGGCGCCCTCTCCGACCGGGCTCGTGCAGGCCGTGTCCACGTCGTGTCCGGCTTCGGGATCGACGGTCAGCCGTCGACCAAGGCCGCGATCTCCTCGCTCGCCAACCTCTCTCCCCGCAAGCACGTGCTCGTGGTGCTGGAGCGCGGCGACGAGCTGACTAGCAAGTCCCTCCGCAACGCGGAGCAGGTGCACCTCCTGGTCGCAGACCAGCTGAACACCTACGACGTGCTGGTCTCCGACGACGTGGTCTTCACCGAGGGCGCACTCGCTGCGTTCCTCGCCGGACCCGCCACGGGCTCGTCGGTCAAGGCCGTCGCGTCCGAGTCGGAAGCAGCTGACGAGGCCGAGGAGGCCGCGAAGTGACCGCCGTGACGAAGGACCCCCGCGACATCCTGCTCGCGCCGGTGGTCTCCGAGAAGAGCTACGGGCTCCTCGACGAGGGTAAGTACACCTTCCTCGTGGACCCGCGGGCCAACAAGACCGAGATCAAGATCGCTGTCGAGCAGATCTTCTCGGTCAAGGTTGCCTCCGTGAACACGATCAACCGCAAGGGCAAGACCCGGCGGACGCGTTTCGGACTGGGCAAGCGCAAGGACACCAAGCGTGCGATCATCACCCTCCGCGAGGGCACGATCGACATCTTCGGCGGGCCGGTCGGCTGAGGCCGGACGAGAGCAGATTGAGGACAGATCCCCATGGGAATCCGTAAGTACAAGCCGACGACGCCCGGCCGCCGCGGCTCGAGCGTTGCCGACTTCGTCGAGATCACGCGCTCGCAGCCGGAGAAGTCGCTGGTCCGTCCGCTCACCAAGAGCGGTGGCCGCAACAGCACCGGTCGCATCACCACCCGTCACAAGGGTGGTGGCCACAAGCGCGCATACCGAGTCATCGACTTCCGTCGTCACGACAAGGACGGCGTGCCCGCGAAGGTCGCTCACATCGAGTACGACCCCAACCGCACGGCACGCATCGCGCTCCTGCACTACGCGGACGGCGAGAAGCGCTACATCATCGCGCCGAACAAGCTGAAGCAGGGCGACGTCATCGAGAACGGCGCCGGCGCCGACATCAAGCCCGGCAACAACCTGCCGTTGCGCAACATCCCGACCGGTACGGTCATCCACGCCATCGAGCTCAAGCCCGGTGGCGGCGCGAAGATCGCCCGTTCGGCTGGTGCCTCCGTGCAGCTCGTCGCCAAGGACGGCCCCTACGCCCAGCTGCGTATGCCGTCCGGTGAGATCCGCAACGTCGACCTGCGCTGCCGCGCCACGGTCGGCGAGGTGGGCAACGCCGAGCAGTCGAACATCAACTGGGGCAAGGCCGGCCGTATGCGTTGGAAGGGCAAGCGCCCCTCCGTCCGTGGTGTCGCCATGAACCCGATCGACCACCCTCACGGTGGTGGTGAAGGCAAGACCTCCGGTGGACGTCACCCGGTCAGCCCCTGGGGCCAGGCCGAAGGTCGTACCCGCCGTCCCAACAAGCCGAGCGACAAGCTGATCGTGCGTCGTCGCCGTACCGGCAAGAAGCGCTGATAGGAGCCTGACAGATGCCACGCAGCCTGAAGAAGGGCCCCTTCGTCGATGGACACCTTCAGAAGAAGGTGGACGTCCAGAACGAGAAGGGGACCAAGAACGTCATCAAGACCTGGTCCCGTCGGTCGGTCATCACGCCCGACTTCCTCGGTCACACTTTTGCCGTGCACGACGGACGCAAGCACACTCCGGTGTTCGTCACCGAGTCGATGGTTGGCCACAAGCTCGGCGAGTTCGCACCCACCCGGACCTTCCGCGGCCACGTGAAGGACGACAAGAAGGGCCGTCGTCGCTGATCTGCGTGCAGACGCAGATCAAGAGACGGCGACTCCGAACGTCATGACGAGACAAGAAGGCAGGACAGCAATGGAAGCCAAGGCGCAGGCGCGGTTCGTCCGTGTCACGCCCCAGAAGGCCCGGCGCGTCGTGGACCTCATCCGTGGCAAGCAGGCCACCGAGGCCGTCGCGGTGCTGAAGTTCGCACCGCAGGCCGCGAGTGAGCCCATCCGCAAGGTCGTGGAGAGCGCGATCGCGAACGCACGGGTGAAGGCCGACCGCGCGAGCGTGGCATTCGACGAGCAGGAGCTCGTCGTTGCCCAGGCGTTCGTGGACGAGGGCCCGACCCTCAAGCGGTTCCGGCCTCGCGCTCAGGGGCGCGCGAGCCAGATCCTCAAGCGGACGAGCCACATCACCGTGGTTCTCGTTCCGCGCGAAGACACGAAGGGAAGGGCCCGATAGTGGGACAGAAGGTTCACCCGCACGGGTACCGCCTCGGCATCACCACCGACCACCGGTCGCGTTGGTTCGCCGACAGCACCAAGCCCGGACAGCGGTACCGCGACTACGTCCGTGAGGACGTCCAGATCCGCAAGCTCATGGCCACCGGCCTCGAGCGTGCCGGCATCTCCAAGGTCGAGATCGAGCGCACCCGCGACCGTGTTCGTGTGGACATCCACACCGCACGTCCGGGTATCGTCATCGGCCGCCGTGGCGCAGAGGCAGACCGCATCCGCGGCGAGCTCGAGAAGCTCACGGGCAAGCAGGTCCAGCTCAACATCCTCGAGGTCAAGAACGCTGAGATCGATGCTCAGCTCGTGGCCCAGGGGATCGCGGAGCAGCTCGCGAGCCGCGTGTCCTTCCGTCGTGCGATGCGCAAGGGCATGCAGTCCGCGCAGCGCGCCGGCGCCAAGGGCATCCGTGTCCAGTGCTCGGGTCGTCTCGGCGGCGCCGAGATGAGCCGCTCGGAGTTCTACCGCGAAGGCCGTGTGCCGCTGCACACGCTCCGCGCGAACATCGACTACGGCTTCTTCGAGGCCCGCACCACCTTCGGCCGTATCGGCGTCAAGGTGTGGATCTACAAGGGCGACATGACCGAGAAGGAGTTCGCTGCGCAGCAGGCGACCGCCGCTCCCCGCCAGGGCCGTGGTGGCCCCCGCGGTGGCGACCGTCCTGACCGTGGTGGAGACCGTCGCGGTGCTGGTCGTCGCAACGAGCGTCCGGCACAGTCCGAGGCACCTGCAGCTGCAGGGGCGGAGGCACCTGTCGCCGAGAAGGCTCCTGAGTCCGGAACGGAGGCCTGAGCATGCTTATCCCGCGCAGGCTGAAGCACCGCAAGCAGCACCACCCCTCGCGCTCCGGCGCCTCGAAGGGTGGCAACCAGATCGCGTTCGGCGAGTTCGGCATCCAGGCTCTCGAGCCTGCGTACGTCACGAACCGCCAGATCGAGGCTGCTCGTATCGCGATGACCCGCCACATCAAGCGAGGCGGAAAGGTCTGGATCAACATCTACCCGGACCGCCCGCTGACCAAGAAGCCGGCGGAGACCCGCATGGGTTCTGGTAAGGGTTCGCCCGAGTGGTGGATCGCCAACGTCAAGCCCGGCCGTATCATCTTCGAGCTGGCCGGTGTACCGGAGCCCCTGGCTCGCGAGGCCATGCGCCGCGCGATCCACAAGCTCCCGATGAAGTGCCGTTTCGTGGTGCGCGAGGGTGGTGGCAACTGATGGCTATCGGAACCAAGGAACTGGGTTCGAGCGAGCTGGACACGTTCGATGACGAGAAGCTCGTCGCCGAGCTGAAGAAGGCCAAGGAGGAGCTTTTCAACCTCCGTTTCCAGTCGGCCACCGGTCAGCTGGAGAGCCACGGTCGCCTGAAGGCCGTGCGTCGCGACATCGCTCGGATCTACACGATCCTGCGCGAGCGCGAGCTCGGTATCCGTACCGCACCGAGCGTGAGTGAGTGAGGCTGGAATGAGCGAGAACGCAACGAACGCCGCACCGGTGACCGAGACGGCCGCTGACCAGCGCGCCAACCGCAAGACGCGGCGCGGCTACGTGGTGAGCGACAAGATGGACAAGACCGTCGTGATCGAGGTCGAGGACCGGGTCAAGCACCCGCTCTACGGCAAGGTCATCCGGCGCACGAGCAAGGTCAAGGTCCACGACGAGCAGAATGCTGCCGGCGTCGGTGACCTCGTCCTTATCATGGAGACCCGCCCGCTGTCCGCGACCAAGCGGTGGCGCCTGGTGGAGATCCTCGAGAAGGCCAAGTAGGCCCTGCGCCTACCAGGTCGTGACGGGCGGGGGTCCCGTCCGTCACGACCGGTCTCGGGCCGCACCAAGGTG
>NZ_JBHXBO010000232.1:0-6413 GCF_042726775.1 Oerskovia sp. NPDC060287 | reverse complement strand
CACTGCGGTGAGGACAGGCCCTTTCGTCGTTCTCGGTTCTTCTCGCCCAGCAGGGTCCGCCGGCCGCGGTGCGAGGCCCGCTGCGGGAAGCGGACCCCTGCCCGACGGCGTCACGCCCGCGAGCGCGCAGGCGTCAGAAGGTCTCGATCACCGTGGTGGTCCGCAGGACCGTGAACTGCGCCTGGATGCGCAGCCGCAGCTCCGCCGGCGCCTGCTCGTGGCACGAGCGGCGCACGAGCTGCTTGACCAGCTCCTCCGCGCTCAGCTCGGCCAGGCACGGCGAGCAGTGCGCGACGTGCGCGCGCATGCGGACCTCGTCGTCGGAGGTCATCTCCGAGTCGAGGTACTCGTACAGGTGCTTGAGCGCGTGCTCGCACTCCGTCTCGCCCTCGGTCGAGTGAGGGATCGGCACGATGACGGGTTCCTCCGCCTCCGTGCTCACGTTCTGCTTGCTCACGACTCACCTCCGGGGGTCTTGGCCCCCACCAGTCCTCGGTCCTTTGCGTAGTCGCTCAGCAGATCACGCAGCTGGTGCCGACCACGGTGGAGCCGCGACATCACGGTCCCGATCGGCGTGCCCATGATCTCGGCGATCTCCTTGTACGGGAAACCCTCGACGTCCGCGTAGTACACGGCCATACGACGGTCCTCCGGCAGCTCCTGGAGCGCCTTCTTCACGTCGGAGTCCGGGAGCCTGTCGAGCGCCTCGGCCTCGGCCGAGCGCAACCCCTGCGACGTGTGGGACGCCGCGCGGTGGATCTGCCAGTCCTCGACGTCCTCTGCCGCGGACTGCAGCGGCTCGCGCTGCTTCTTGCGGTAGTTGTTGATGAACGTGTTCGTGAGGATGCGGTAGAGCCAGGCCTTGAGGTTGGTGTCAGGACGGTACTGGTGGAACGCCGCGAACGCCTTGGTGAAGGTCTCCTGGACCAGGTCCTCCGCGTCGGTCGGGTTGCGCGTCAGGCGCAGCGCCGCCGAGTAGAGCTGGTCGAGGTACACCAGGGCGTCCTGCTCGAAGCGCGCCGAACGAGCCGCGTCACTCTCCGTGGCCGGAGCCCGGTTGGTGTCCTCGGCGTCGTCGGCTCCCGCGAGGTCGCCTGCGCTGCTGCTGATCTGATCCGTCATCGACAACGAGCCTAGTCCCCCAGATGGTCGGGCGTCCGCCGAGAGCGCTGAAGGGGCGATCGCGCCGAACGGCACGACCTCCAGGCTCGGTGCAGCGGTGGCGCTCTTGTCGGCTTCCGCTTCCAGTACACATGTCACGCTCAGCACAACCGTCCGGCCGCTGCCGACATTCCCACGGCCCCGCGGCGGGCCGTGCGGCACAGGCAAGGCTGCGCTCGGTGAGGACAGGCAACCATCGGGTGTGCTCCACGACGATCCTCGCTAGCGTGAGGCGCATGACGACCACGACTCCCGACTCCCGGTTCCGCACCCTCCTGCGCGAGCAGGTCGGCCACGAGCTCGACGCCCACCAGCAGTACATCGCCATCGCGGTGTGGTTCGACTCCCACGACCTCCCGCAGCTCGCGGCGCACTTCTACCGCCAGGCGGTCGAGGAGCGCAACCACGCCATGATGATCGTCCAGTACCACCTGGACCGTGACCTCGACATCACGATCCCCGGCACGGGCGCCGTCCGCAACGACTTCGACTCGGTCCTCGAACCGCTCCAGCTCGCCCTCGACCAGGAGAAGCAGGTCACCGACCAGATCGAGGCCATCTTCCGCGCGGCCCGCGAGGAGGGCGACGCCCTGGGCGAGCAGTTCCTGCTGTGGTTCCTCAAGGAGCAGGTCGAGGAGGTGGCCTCCGCCACGACGCTCCTGACGGTCGCACGTCGTGCGGGCGAGAACCTGTTCGACCTCGAGAACTACGTCGCACGCGAGACCATCGGCGACGGTGGCGAGTCCGCCGATGCCCCCGAGGCGGCCGGCGGGGCTCTCTGACCCGACGCACCGAGGGCGGGACCGGGCGTTCCCGGCTCCGCCCTCGTCGTGCGCGGCTCCCGGCCCTCGTGCCCGACGGCGGTGCTCGCCCCGGGCGCCCACCGGCACGCGGTCCCCGATCACCCTGCTCACCCGGCGCGCGTCGCCCCGAGGGCGCACGCCCGGTGGCATGCTGAGCAGCGATGGGACAGGCTGGACGCACCGAGGGCGTCCCCGGCACCCCGGACCCGGTCGCTGCCCGCGGCCACCGTTCGACGAAGGAGATCCACCGATGCTGCTGCGTCACGTCGCGAGGCCCATGCTGGCCTCCTGGTTCATCTACGACGGCGTGCAGGCCGCCCTCAAGCCCGCCGAGCACGTGCGCGCCGCACGCCGCGGCGTGAGCCTGGTCGGGCAGCAGCTCGGCGTCGAGGACCCCCTCAGCGAGAAGCAGGTCGCGGCCCTGGTCCGCGTGCACGGCGCCACGACCGCGGTCGCCGGGCTGTTCCTCGCGTTCGGCAAGGCTCCGCGCACGGCCGCGCTCACGCTCGCCGCGCTCAGCGTGCCGCTCGCGGTCGTCAACCAGCCCTTCACCCCGAGCGACGTGCCCCGGGACGTGCGCACCCGCAAGTTCGTCGCGAACGTCGGGGCGATCGGCGCCGCGCTCATCGCCGGCGCCGACTACGAGGGCCGGCCGGGCGTCCGCTGGCGCGTGGACCGCGCGCGCAAGGACCTCGCGCTGGCCAAGACCGCCAAGCACCAGGTAGACACCGCCAAGCACACGATCGGGTCCACGGCCGAGAAGGCCGCGCACACCGTGACGGACAGCGCCGCGAAGGCCTCGCGGAAGGCCCGTCGCGCTGCGAGCTCGGCGACCCGGTCGGCCGTCGACTCCGTCAAGGGCGCCGTCTCCTCCTGACCTCGGCGTGCCGGCAGGCCGGTCGTCCTGCTCGGCCGCCGACGCCACGGTTCCCGGGCGCACGCACCGTGCGGCGGGGCCGCGGCGTGCCCCGCTGCACGGTGACCTGGGCGCGCGGGCGAGCGGCGCCGTCGGGCGGGTGCGCGTCCACCGCGGGTGAGCGTGCAGCGCACGCGCGCCGCGCCGTCGGGCTCCCGCCGCGCTCCGGACCGAAGCCCGCTCCCCGCACCCCGTGCAATAACCTGGGGCATGTGACCAGCGACCTTCCTGCCGCCCGCTCCGACGAGACCGCCCTCGACCCGGCCGCCTGGCCCGCGCCCAGCCGGACCGGCGCGACCGCCGGCGGTCCGCTCGACGCGACCGTCGCGGTCCCCGGGTCCAAGTCGCTCACGAACCGCCTCCTGGTCCTCGCGGCCCTGGCCGACGGGCCCGGCGTCCTGCGCGGCGCGCTGCGCAGCCGCGACACCGACCTCATGGCCGCCGCGCTGCGCGACCTGGGCGTGGGCATCACCGAGGGCGACGTCCCCAGCGAGCTGCACGTGACTCCCGGCGACCTGCGCGGCCCCGCCCAGATCGACTGCGGGCTCGCGGGCACGGTCATGCGCTTCGTGCCCGCGGTCGCGGCCCTGGCCGACGGCACCGTGCGGTTCGACGGCGACGAGGGTGCCCGCGTGCGGCCCATGGGCCCCGTGCTCGACGCGCTGCGCGACCTGGGCGTGCCCGTCGAGGGCCAGGACACCCTGCCCTTCACCATCACGGGGCACGGCGCGGTGCGCGGCGGCACGGTCGACGTCGACGCGTCGGGGTCGAGCCAGTTCGTCTCGGGTCTGCTGCTCGCCGCGGCCCGGTTCGACCAGGGCCTCACGCTGCGCCACGTCGGGCCCACGCTCCCGAGCGTGCCCCACATCGACATGACCGTCGAGGTCCTGCGCGAGGTCGGCGTGCACGTCGACGACTCGCGCCCCCTGACCTGGACCGTGTCGCCCGGCCCCATCGCGGCGCGCGACGTCTACGTCGAGCCCGACCTCTCGAACGCCGGCCCCTTCCTCGCCGCGGCCCTCGTGGTCGGCGGCACGGTGCGCGTGCCGGGCTGGCCCACGGTCACGACCCAGCCGGGCGCCATGATGGCCGAGCTCCTCACGGCGATGGGCGGCCAGGCAGAGCTGGTCGACGGCGTCATGGCCGTGACCGGGACCGGTGAGATCCGCGGGATCGACATCGACCTGCACGAGGCCGGCGAGCTCGCCCCCACCATCGCGGCCCTCGCCGCGCTGGCCGACTCCCCCAGCAGGCTGCGCGGCATCGCGCACCTGCGCGGGCACGAGACCGACCGCCTGGCCGCGCTCGCGACCGAGATCACGCGCCTCGGCGGTCAGGCCGAGCAGACGCACGACGGCCTCGTCATCACCCCGCGCCCGCTGCACGGCACCACGTTCCGGACGTACCACGACCACCGCATGGCGACCTCGGCGGCTCTGATCGGGCTGCGCGTCCCGGGCGTGCTCGTGGAGAACGTCGGCACGACCGCCAAGACCCTCCCCGGCTTCACGGACATGTGGGGCCGCATGCTGACCGCCGAGGGATCGGCGAGCTGATGGCGCGGCGCGTCCGCGACGAGTCCGACTTCCGCGACCGGGCGAGCAACAAGAACTCGCGCCCGCGGACCAAGCAGCGTCCCCAGCACGAGGACGCCGAGACCGGGCTCGTCACGGGCGTCGACCGCGGGCGCTACACGCTCCTGCTCGATGAGAACACCCCCGACGAGCGCACGATCCTCGCGATGAAGGCCCGCGAGCTGACCCGCAACCGCGTGGTGTGCGGCGACCGCGTGGACATCGTCGGGGACACCACGGGCGAGGACGGGACGCTCGCGCGGATCGTGCGCATCCAGGAACGCACCTCGACGCTGCGCCGCACGGCCGACGACACCGACCCGTACGAGCGCATCATCGTGGCGAACGCGGACCAGCTCGTGATCGTCACGGCCCTGGCCCAGCCCGAGCCCCGCACGCGCATGATCGACCGCTGCGTCGTGGCCGCGTACGACGCGGGCATGGACGTCCTGCTGTGCCTCACCAAGGCGGACCTCGCGGACGCGACGCCCCTGCGCGAGCTCTACGAGCCCATCGGGGTCAAGGTCGTGGTGACGCGACGGGTGCACGACGACGGGTTCGAGCAGGAGGAGCGCAGCGGCCACGGCGACGAGCCGGGCCACAACAGCTCGGACACGGCCGAGGACGCGTGGCGGATTGAGCCGCTCGAGGCCGTGCGGGCCGAGCTCGAGGGCCGCACGTCGGTGCTCGTGGGCCACTCCGGGGTCGGCAAGTCGACGCTCGTCAACGCGCTCGTCCCGGACGCCTACCGCGCCACGGGCGTCGTCAACGACGTGACGGGCCGCGGCCGACACACCTCGACGTCGGCGGTCGCGCTGCGCCTGCCCGACGCCGACGGCAACCCCGCCGGGTGGGTCATCGACACGCCCGGCGTGCGCTCGTTCGGGCTCGCGCACGTCGACGTCGAGAACCTCCTCAAGGCGTTCGACGACCTCGACGTGGTCGCCGAGGACTGTCCGCGCGGCTGCACGCACCTCGACGGCGCGCCCGACTGCGCGCTCGACGACTGGCTCGAGGCCTCGCCCGAGGAGGAGAAGGCGGCGCGCACGGCGCGTGTCGAGTCGTTCCGCCGTCTGCTGGCCGCGCGCACCGGTACGGTGTGAGCCATGCCGACCTACGACGACGACCTGCGCCTGGCTCACGTGATCGCCGACCAGGTCGACTCCCACACCATGTCCCGCTTCAAGGCCCTCGACCTGACCGTGGAGTCCAAGCCGGACAACACCCCGGTGAGCGACGCGGACCGCACGGCCGAGGAGATCATCCGCAGCCACCTCTCGCGGGCTCGCGGCCGTGACGCGATCGTCGGCGAGGAGTTCGGCGAGTCCGGGCACGGCGCGCGGCGCTGGATCGTCGATCCGATCGACGGGACCAAGAACTTCGTCCGCGGCGTCCCCGTGTGGGCCACGCTCATCGCGCTGGCCGACGGCGACGAGGTCGTCGTCGGGCTCGTGTCCGCGCCCGCGCTGGGCCGCCGCTGGTGGGCCGCCAAGGGCACGGGCGCGTGGACGGGGCGCTCGCTCGCGGCAGCGAGCCGCCTGAGCGTGTCCAAGGTCAGCAAGCTCGAGGACGCGTCGCTGTCCTACTCGTCGCTGTCCGGCTGGGAGGAGCGCGGCAAGCTCGACGCGTTCCTCGACCTGACCCGCGAGACGTGGCGCACGCGCGCCTACGGCGACTTCTGGTCCTACATGCTCGTCGCGGAGGGTGCCGTAGACGCGGCCGCCGAGCCCGAGCTCGAGCTCTACGACATGGCCGCCCTGGTCCCCATCGTGACCGAGGCCGGCGGGAGCTTCACGTCGCTCGACGGCGCGCCCGGACCGTGGGGCGGCAACGCCGTGGCGACCAACGGGCTGCTGCACGACGACGTCCTGGGCCGGCTGTCCTGACGGGTCCGTCGTGAGCTGCTGACGGGCTTCTCCTACCTGCCGAGAACGAGGTTGTGGTCGCTATCCGTGGGAT
>NZ_JBHXBO010000231.1:0-6416 GCF_042726775.1 Oerskovia sp. NPDC060287 | reverse complement strand
GGACCTCGTCACCGAGGCCCGGCCCGTCGCTCCGTCGAGCGCGCCCCCCACGGGCGCGCTCCGCGCTCCCGCCCCTGTGCCGGGGGCAGGAGCGGCGCTACTCCGCGCCGCCCTTCGCCTGGCGGGCGCGGTGGCGTCGGGCTGCGACGACGAGCCCGACGCCGACCAGCAGAGCGAGGAACGCCGCGCCGGCCGCGAGGCCGACGGTCGCACCGGTCGAGGCGAGCGAGCCCGAGCCCGTGCCTCCGGTCGACCAGGGGTCCGACCCGCCGTCGGAGTCGACGAGCGTCGCGTCGTCGGTGGGCTCGTCGGTGCCCGGCCCATCGGTGCCAGGACCGCTCCCCGGCTCGTCGGTGGGCGGGTCGGTCGGTTCGACCGCCACGGCCGTCACGGTGATCGGCGCGGTACCGAGACCCGTGACCTCGGTCGCCTGGGTCGCGGCGTCGACGAGCGTGGCCCGCTCTGCGGTCACGGCACCGTCCCCCGCGCCCACGGCCACGAAGTCGAGGGTCGCGAGCGTCAGGTCTCCCTCGGCGGCCGGCGAGGTGCCGAGCTTGGTCTGCGTGAGCACGACCGAGGACCCGTCGGGACCGAGCGCCGCCTCGTGGAACCCGGAGATGTCGGTGGTCCCGCTGCCGTCGACGTACTCGAGCACCTCGGGGTCGAAGCCCACCGTGAGCTCGTACGCGAACAGGTCGGTGACCCCGGTGGCGGCCACGGTCACCGAGACGGTGTCACCGACCTCGACCGACGAGGCCGAGGCCGTGACCGTGTACGAGCCGACGGTCGTCGCGGCGCTCGCCGCTCCGGCGCCGCCGAGGAGCGTCGCCCCCGCGAGCGTCAGCGTCGCCGCACCGGCGACGACCCGCCGGGCGGCCAGCCGTCCTGCGGCGCCCCGCTGCGGTGCCCGTGATCCAACGGCTCGGTCCATGGTGGTCGTCCTCTCGAACAGTGAAGCAGGTGTCGTCGTCCGCACGGCTCAGCCCTCCAGCTCGGGGAACAGCGCGGGTGCGTGGCGGTTGAGCGAGCCCTGCTCGTACCCGTAGGCCAGGCCGAGCAGCGTCCCCTCGTCGTAGGCGCGGCCGATGAACTCGAGCCCGATCGGTGCGCCGTCGCTCGTCGAGCCGTCGAGCTCGGCGGACGCGAAGCCCATGGGCACGGTCACGGCGGGCAGGGCCGAGAACGGGCTGAGGCGGTTGTTGGAGCCGCTCGAGTAGCCGGTCGGTCCCGAGGTCGAGGGGTAGATGATCGCGTCGACGTCGTTCGCGTCCATGGTTCCCTCGATGGCCCGGCGGCCGAACGCGATCTCGCCGTCGTGCTGGGTCCTCCACGCGTCGTACGTCTCCTGGGTCACGAGCGAGCGGGTGCGCAGGGTGCCCGCCAGCGCGGAGAGGTAGTCGCCGCCCGACGCCACGATGTCCTGGAGGGACCGGTACGGCACGGCCGGGGCGGCGAACTTCGTCAGGTACGCGTTGAGGTCGTGGCCGAACTCGTTGGTGCTGCCCGACGACCACGTCTGGATGGTCGCCATGTCCGTGATGGCCAGCGGCACGACCTCGGCCCCGCGGGCCTCGAGGTCCGCGACGGCGTCGGCGAACAGGCGCTTGGCGGTCGCGTTGGTGCCGATCGTCGTCGGGTCGTAGCCGATGCGGGCTCCGTCGAGGCTGTCGGCGTCGAGGAACGAGGTGTAGGAGGCGGGCCGCCGGGAGTCGGTGAGCGCGGTCGCGGCGTCCTCGGGGTCGGAGCCCGCGACGGCGTCGAGCGCGATGGCCGCGTCGGTCACGGTGCGGGTCATGGGCCCGCCCGTGTCCTGGGACAGCGCGAGCGGGACGATCCCGTCACGGCTCGTGAGCCCGACGGTCGAACGCACGCCCACGAGCGCGTTCCACGACGAGGGGATGCGGATCGAGCCGCCCGTGTCGGTGCCGAGCCCGATCACCGCGAAGTTGGCGGCGATCGACGCCCCGGACCCGCCGCTCGACCCGCCCGACGTCTTGCCGGGCGCGTACGGGTTGGTCGTGGTGCCGCCCAGCGAGCTGTCGGTCGTGGTGTTGACCGCGAACTCGTAGAGGTTGGCCTTGGCGAGGATGACGGCACCGTCGGCCCGCAGGTTCTCGATCATCTGGGCGTCCGACGACGTCTGGTTCGCCCGGAGGCACGTGCACCCGGCCGTGGTCGGCATGTCGACGGTGTTGTAGTTGTCCTTCGCGATCACGGGGATGCCGTGCAGCATGCTGCGCGGGCCGCCCGCGGCGCGCTCCTTGTCGAGCTCTGCCGCGATCTCGAGGGCGTGCGGGTTGACCGTGATGATCGAGTTGATCTGGTCGTCGTACGCCTCGATCCGGTCGAGGTACATCTGCGTGAGCTCGACCGCGGTCAGCTCGCCCGAGGCCATGGCCTTCTGGATGTCCACGGTGCTCGCCTCGAGCAGCGTGAAGGCGCCGTCGTCGTAGAGCATGCGCTGGGACAGGGCGGCGACGTCGGTCACGTCGATCACGCCGCTGCCGTCGAGGTCGGCGGCCGCGACGTCGGCCCAGCCGGCGTCGGTGCTCGTGGTCCCGACCGCCGCGACGAGCAGCGACAGGTCGTCGGTGTCGACCGTGCCGTCGCCCGTCAGGTCGGCCTCGGTGTAGAAGGGCGCCCCGAACGCGAGCCCGGTCGAGGACTGGTCGGCGGGAGCGCCGACAGCCGTGGTCGCGGTCAGACCCAGGGCGATCGGCGCGGCGATCGCGGCGAGGGCGACCGGAGCGGCGGCGAGGAGGCGCCGTCGTCGTACGTGTGTGGTCACGGAGATGTCCCTTCCGAGTGCGCCGAGGGCAGGGCGAAGCACGCCGACGGCGGCGGTTGATCTGGGGAGGGCGCGCACCCCCGTGCGCCCACAGCGAGGCTGCCACCCGCGTGTTTCGGCGCGGTGTCGCGGCAGTTTCGACCGCGGCGCGGTCACTCAGAACCGTGTCTCGTCTGCTGCTCGATGTCTCGATGTCGCAAGAATCGAGACATCGGGACAGGGGACAACGAGCTCAGCCCTTCGCGCGTGCCGCCCGACGGCGTCGCCTCGCCTCCTCGGCGCGACCCTCCGCGGCCGCGAGCTCGGCGTCCACGCCGGCCAGCTCCTCCTCGGCCGCGGCGAGCGCCGCACGTGCCTCGTCGAGCGCGCGGTGCGCGTCGTCGTGCTCGGCGGTCAGCCGGGCGATCTCCTCGTCGAGCGCGGCAAGGCGCGCGTCCAGGGGCCCGACGGCGTCGCTCGCCTCGCGCACGGCGTCGGCGGCCTGGTCGCGGCGACCTTCGAGCCGGTCGATGTCCGCGGCGGCCTCCGCCACCTCGCGCTCGGCTGACTCGAGGGCGGTATCCGATCCAGAGTGTTCGGCCGCGACCGGCTCGTCGGCAGGCGCCTCGACGTGAGGCTCCCCGGCGCGTCCCGACGGCTCCGCAGCCGCAGCGCGCCGCGCACCAGCACCTCTCCGGGCCTCGCGCTCGGCGCTCAACGACACGACGTCGGCCGTCTCACCGCTCTCGTCGACGATCCCGAACCCGACGTACTGGAGCGCCCGCGTGAGCCGCCCTGCTCGGACGAGCGCCCCGGCGTCGCGGTCCATGACCGCCGCGGTGAGCGTCTCGCCCAGCCGCCGCAGCACCTCGCTCGACACGGCCCTGCCGCCCACGCCCGCCGACGACACCTCGGCGACCAGGGCGTCGACCTGCCGTCGGCGCTCGTGGTCGAGCTCGGTGAGCCGCGCGCGGTCGCGGGCCTCGGTCGCGGCCCGGAGCTCGTCGCCGAGAGCCACGAGGTCGTCGATCGCGTGCCCGTGCGCGCGGGCGACCTGGTTGACGACCCACGCGGCCACCGTCGGCTTGGTCAGCGCGCGCAGCCGGGCCGCGCCCACGGCATCGCCCGCTGCTTTCGCCTGCTTGACCGCAGCGTTCCGGGCCGCGACGAACTCGTCGAGCGGCAGGGCGAACAGGTCCTCGACCGCCTGGTCGCCGCCCGCGCCGGGATCCTCGCTCATCGCCCCAGCGTCGCACCGTTCACCCTGCGGTGCCGAGCATGCGGTGGTCGTCGAGAATCGGGCCGGACCGGACGACGACCGCATGCTCGTGGAGCAGCAACCGCATGCTCGGCACCTCCGATAGTCTCCGGAGTCGACCGCACCGGGCGCACGGCCCGGGAGCGCGGACCGCCGCCGACCCAGGGGAGCCCGTGGACAAGGACCTATCGCTCGGCTCGACCGCTGCCTCGGCCCCGGACGTCGCAGCCGACCCGGCCCCCACCGACACCGACGTCACGCCCGACCCAGCCACCATCCCCGCCGCACCCGCCGACCCGACCGGTGCTCCGCCGTCGGGCCTCGCGGACACCCCCGTGAAGCCCGGGCTCGACGACCTCGTCGCAGGCTGGGTGGGCCGGGCCCTGGACGTCTACCCGCGCCCCGGCCTGCCGCTCACCACGCACTGGGACGCCTCGGCCGCAGGCCTCGTGCGCCAGGTCCCGTACGTGCCGCGCTTCGCGACCAAGCCGCTCGAGCTGCTCGACCGGTTCGGGGCCGTGCACGTCGGCCCGCAGGAGATCGGGTTCGACGGCGACGCGGTCGACTGGGACCGCGTGATCGAGCTGCGCACGCACCCCGCGTGGTCGAGCCTGTCGGCCGACGCGCTCGAGGCGAACTTCGCGCAGTACCTGCGTGTGATCCCGCGCCTGCCCGGCCGCGGCTGGGTCCTGGGCAAGGTCTCGGAGCTGCTCGTGTCGCTGTACCTGGCGGTCGTGCCCCTGCCCGACGACGTCGCTCGCCTCCTCGAGGTCGGCGGCACCGCAGGCGACGACGCGCCCGACGAGGGGCCCGAGGCGGTCGCGGAGCGCGACCTGTTCACCCGGCGGACCGTGACCGAGATCGTCTACAAGCGCCGCTTCGGCGAGGGCGAGCGGCAGGCGTGCACGACGTCGGTCCTGCTGCAGCTCGCGTTCCCCGAGTCGACCGACGCCATGCTGGCGCTCGCGGCCGAGCGGGGGGTGCGCGTCGTGCACGTGCCGGTCGACGAGGGCGAGATGGGCGCGACGATCAAGAGGGCCGCGTCGTGGCGGTCGGCAGCGCTGGGCCTGCGGGAACGCTTCGCGCGCGCAGAGGGCCCGACGGCGTAGCCCGCCCGGGCGGTCGTCGTCGTCCGTGCGGTGGTCCGGGGGAGCGGCGGCGTGTGCCGCCCAGGGGCCGGTCGTGCGGCTGCCCCCGTGCTCGGTCTACGCTCCGAGGGGACCGGGTGGCGGGCGAGGGGCCGGCCGCACGGCGAGGGCGCGCCGGGACGAGCGCCGGCGGCACGACACGAGGCGAGGCGGCACATGGCACGCAGGACGATCGTCATCACGGGGGCGAGCGACGGGATCGGGGCGTCCGCGGCCCGGCAGCTCGCCGCGGACGGGCACCAGGTCGTGGTCGTCGGGCGCTCGCCCGAGAAGACCGCCGCGGTGGCCCGAGACCTGGGGACCGACTTCTTCGTGGCCGACTTCGCGCGCCTGGCCGAGGTGCGGGCGCTCGCAGCCGACCTGCTCGACCGCTACGAGAGGATCGACGTCCTCGCGAACAATGCGGGCGGCATCATGGCCGACCGCCAGGTCTCCGAGGACGGCCACGAGCTGACGTTCCAGGTGAACTACCTGGCGCCGTTCCTCCTGACCACGCTGCTGCTCGACCGCTTGGAGGAGAGCCACGCGAGCGTCGTCAGCACGAGCAGCGCCGCGCACCGGCTGTTCAGCGACTTCCACCTCGACGACCTCGAGGCCGAGCGGTCGTACGCGCCCAACGCGGCCTACGGGAACGCGAAGCTCGCGGTCAACCTGTTCACGCGCGAGCTCGACCGCCGGTACCGCGCGTCGGGGATCTCGGCCGCGTCCTTCCACCCGGGCGTGGTCGCGACGAACTTCGCGGCGACCTCGACGAGCAGCATGCGCGTCATGTACCAGACGGTGCTGAGCCGCTTCCTCACGTCGTCGGCCAAGGGGGCCGACACCCTGGTCTGGCTCGCGACCACGACGCCCGGCGTCGACTGGGAGCCGGGGAGCTACTACGTCAAGCGGAAGATCGCGACGACCCACCCGCTCGTGAGCGACGCACGGCTCGCCGCCGAGCTGTGGGACCGGAGCGTCGCGATGGTGAGCGCGGCGGACGCGTCGGGGACTGCCGCCTGACGGCTGCTCGGCGTCTGGGCCCTGGGCCCTGGGGCACATGGGGCGCATGGTGGTTCGGTGGGGTCTCGGGTGGTGGCCTCGCCAACTCGGGTCTCGCCCCTTCGGTGCCGACCATGCGGTTGTCGTCGGTTTCGTCCTCGAGACGAACGCCGACCGCATGCTCGGGCGACGCCAACCGCATGCTCGTGAGCGCCGCGCGTCCCGGACAGCACGACGGGCCCGGTGCTCTCGCAACCGGGCC
>NZ_JBHXBO010000230.1:0-6426 GCF_042726775.1 Oerskovia sp. NPDC060287 | reverse complement strand
GCGTCACCGGACGGGGTGGCCCGTGGGCTCAGAGGCGGCAGGCGTGGATCGAGGTGACCAGGATCGCGCGCGCCCCGACCTCGTAGAGGGCGTCCATGAGCTTGTTCGTCTGGTCGCGGCGCACCATGGCGCGCACGGCCGCCCAGTCGCGGTCGTGCAGCGGGGAGACCGTCGGGGACTCCAGGCCGGGCGTCAGGGCCACCGCGGCCTCGACGAGGTGCGCGGGCACGTCGTAGTCCATCAGGACGTACTGACGGGCCGTGAGGACGCCCAGCAGGCGGCGCGTGAGCGTCTCCAGGCCCGCGGAGACCGCGTCGTCGCCCACCGAGGCCGGGCGGATCAGGACGGCCTCGGACTTCAGGATCGGGTCGCCGAAGACCTCCAGGCCCGCCCCGCGCAGGGTCGTTCCCGTGGACACGACGTCCGCGACGACGTCGGCGATGCCGAGCTGGACCGCGGACTCGACCGCACCGTCCAGGTGCACGACCGAGGCCGTGACCCCGTTGGCGCGCAGGTGGTTCTCCACCAGGACCTCGTAGGACGTGGCCACGCGCAGGCCCTCGACCTGGTCGAGGGACGTGATGGTGCCCACGGGGGCCGCGTACCGGAACGTGGAGCCCGCGAAGCCCAGCTGCATGTGCTCGACGGCCGCCGCCCCCGAGTCGAGGAGCAGGTCGCGGCCCGTGATGCCGGCGTCGACCGTGCCCGTGCCCACGTACACCGCGATGTCACGCGGGCGCAGGAAGAAGAACTCGACGTCGTTGTCCGGGTCCGCGAGCACGAGCTCACGGGTGTCGCGACGCTGGCGGTAGCCGGCCTCACGAAGCATGTCGACGGCGGGCTCGGACAGGGAGCCCTTGTTGGGAACGGCGATGCGGAGCACGAGATCCTCGCGTTTCTTGGGGAGTTCGGGGAACGGGGCGGTCAGGACGACCGATCACCCGGTCGGCGCGCCCGCGACGGCGGGAACGCAGGGACGGACGGTGGACGACTACTGCGGACGAGGGACATGCGTGAGGGAAGCGACCCGGGTGCCTGGGCCCCCGTGCGCCTCCCCCTGGACCCGGACCTGGCCGGGCTCACAGATGCTTGTACACGTCCTGCAGGGTCAGGCCCTTGGCCAGGAGCAGCACCTGCACGTGGTACAGGAGCTGGGAGACCTCCTCGGCCGTCTTGTCGTCACCCTCGTACTCGGCCGCCATCCACACCTCGGCGGCCTCCTCGACGATCTTCTTCCCGATCGCATGGACACCGGCATCCAGCTCCGCAACCGTGCCGGAACCGGCGGGTCGGGTGGTGGCCTTCTCGGTGAGCTCGGCGAACAGCCCTTCGAACGTCTTCACCCGACCAGGGTAGTCGCCCCGTGACCGGCGGGCCCAACCGTCCCGCCCACCGGTCACCCGTCGTCCCCCACCCTCTCGCCCGCCCTGACGACGAGGGGCGACGTCAGGACGGGCGACAGGCGCAGGAGACGTCAGAGGTCGCGCAGCGCCACGACCGTCGCGATGGCCGCCTCGACGGCCTCGGCCCCCTTGTCCTCGCGCGAGCCCGGCAACCCCGCACGGTCCAGCGCCTGCTGCTCGTCGTCGCACGTGAGGACCCCGAAGCCCACCGGGACCCCCGTGCGCACCGAGACGTCCGTCAGGCCCGTGGTCGCGGCCGAGCACACGTACTCGAAGTGCGGGGTACCCCCACGGATCACGACGCCGAGCGCGATCACCGCGTCCGTGCCGCGCTCGGCCGCCCGCGCCGCGGCCACGGGCAGCTCGAACGAGCCCGGGACGCGGATCTCCTTGACGTGCGTGACGTTCGCGGCCGCGAGCGCCCGGCGGGCCCCCGCGAGGAGGCCGTCCATGACCTCGGTGTGCCAGCTGGCGGCGACCACGGTGATCCGTAGCCCGGTGCCGTCGACGGTGATCTGGGGTGCTCCTGCGCCGCTCATCGGTCGCTCTCCTCGGTGGTGGTGGGTGTGGTGGGGTCGGTCGGGACGGGCCCGGTACCCTGCTCGGGCGTGATCTCCAGGGTGTCCAGGAGGTGGCCCATCGCGACCTTCTTGGTCATGAGGTACCCGTGGTTGTGCTCGCCGTGCCCGACCTCGAGCCGGTGGGCGTCCACGACGTCGATGCCGTGCGCGGCCAGGCCGGTGACCTTGGCCGGGTTGTTCGTCAGCAGCGTGACGCGGTCCAGGCCCAGGTCGGTCAGGATCGCGGCCGCAGCCCCGTACTCGCGCCGGTCCACGGGCCAGCCGAGCTCGAGGTTGGCCTGGACGGTGTCGAAGCCCGCGTCCTGGAGCTCGTAGGCGCCGATCTTGGCGAGCAGGCCGATCCCGCGGCCCTCGTGCCCGCGCAGGTACACCACGGCCCCGCCCTGGGCGGCCACGCGCTCCATGGAGGCCTGCAGCTGGGGGCCGCAGTCGCAGCGCAGCGACCCGAACGCGTCCCCGGTCAGGCACTCGGAGTGCACGCGCACGAGCGGCGCGGCGACCGTCGCGCCCGGAGCCGGGTCGACGGCGCCCCCTCCCCCGGCGGGCACGGCCACCGGCACCAGGGCCACGTGCTCGGCCCCCGTGCGCAGGTCGCGGTAGCCGTGGACGCGGAAGTGCCCGTGCGCGGTGGGCAGGTCCGCGACGCTCGTGGCCTGCACGCGCGGCGCGGACGACGGCCCGGCCTCGTGCTCGGGCACGACGGGGTCGTGCTCGCGGCGCCACGCGATGAGGTCCGCGATGGTGATCAGGACCAGGCCCGCCTCCTGCGCGGCGTGCGCGGCGTCGTCGAGCCGCATCATGGTGCCGTCGTCGTTGACGAGCTCGGCGATGCCCCCGACCTCCCCCGCCCCGGCCAGGCGCACCAGGTCCACCGCGGCCTCGGTGTGCCCGGCACGGTGCAGCACCCCGCCGGGCACGGCGCGCAGGGGCAGGACGTGCCCGGGGCGGATGAGGTCGCCCGAGCCCGAGGCCGGGTCGGCCAGGACGTGCAGGGTCCGGGCACGGTCGGCCGCGGAGATGCCCGTGGTCACTCCCGTGGCGGCGTCGACCGTGACCGTGTACGCCGTGCGCCGCGGGTCCTGGCTGTGCGGGACCATGAGCGGCAGGTCCAGGGCGTCGGCGCGCGCGGCCGGCATGGGCGCGCACAGGTAGCCCGAGGAGTGGCGGATCGTCCACGCGACCCACTCGGGGGTCACGGTGCGGGCCGCGAAGATCACGTCGGCCTCGTTCTCACGGTCCGGGGAGTCCGCGACCAGGACGGGGCGCCCCGCGCGGATCGCGTCCAGGGCCTCCTCGACGGTGCCGGTGCGCACGGGGTCCACGTGCGGTGCGGTGGGGGCGACAGGTTCGTGACTGCCCGGGACGGTGTTCATGGCGGTGCTCATTCCTGTGCTGCGCTCGTACCGAGCAGGTCGGCGGCGGTCGTCGAGCCCGGGGCGCCGGACGCGTGGGTCCCGCGAGCGCCCAGCAGGCGCTCGACGTACTTGGCGATCACGTCGACCTCGAGGTTGACCCGGCCCCCCGGCACGAGCGAGCCGAGGATCGTGGCCTCGAGCGTCGTGGGGATCAAGGAGACGCCGAACGTGGTCTCGTCCACGTGCGTCACGGTCAGGGAGACGCCGCTGACCGTGATCGAGCCCTTCTCCGCGACGTAGCGGGTCAGGCCGGCGGGCGCGGACAGGACCAGGTCGTCCCACCGCCCGCCCGGCGTGCGGCGCACGAGCTCGCCGACGCCGTCGACGTGGCCCTGGACGATGTGCCCGCCCAGGCGCGTGTCGGCGCGCACGGCCCGCTCGAGGTTCACGGGCGAGCCCGCGACCAGGTCACCGAGCGCGGTGCGGCGCAACGACTCGGGCATCACGTCGGCCGTGAACGTGCCGTCCTGTCCCACGCCCGTGACGGTCAGGCACACGCCGTTGACGGCGATCGAGTCGCCCAGGTGCGCGTCCGAGGTGGCGAGGGGGCCGTGCACGGTCAGGACCGCGTCGGACTCCTGGCCGCCCGGGAACGCGATCTCGCGGACCGTACCGATCTCTTCGACGATTCCGGTGAACATCAGCTCTCCTGTTCGGGGGTGGTGCTGGGGACGGTGGTCAGGGGGTGGGCGGAGGGCGAGGCGCGGGCCACGACCAGGACGTCCGCGCCCAGGCGGCGCACGTCGTGCGTGACGAAGCGCGGGGCGCCCGCGAGCGTGGTCACGCCCAGGTCGCCCACCGCGCCCAGGCCCGCGCCCAGCAGGACCGGCGCGAGGTAGGCGTGGATCTCGTCGACGGCCCCGGCCGCGAGGAACGCGGTCGCCAGGCCGGGGCCGCCCTCGACCAGGACGTGGCGGGCCTCGCGCCCGGCCAGCTCGGCCAGGACCGCGCGGACGTCGCGCGTGCGCAGGTGCAGCACGGGGCCGCCGCCGTCGGTGGTCCAGGACCCTCCTGGCGCGAGCCGCACGTGCGGCGGGAGGTCACGGAGCCCGACGACGACCCGCACCGGCTGATGCCCCGCGAGCCCGGGCTCCAGCCCGACCACCCCACCAGCGGCGCGCACCGGCCGGTGCCCCGCGAGCCCCGCCTCGTGCTCGCCCTCGGCGGCCCCACCCGGTGCCGGCACGGGGGTGCGCGCCGTGAGCGACGGGTCGTCGGCCAGGACCGTCCCGGTGCCCACGAGGATCGCGTCGACCTGTGCCCGCACCCGGTGGGCGTGCTCGCGCGCGGCCGGTCCGGTGATCCACTGCGAGGTGCCGTCCGCCGCGGCGACCCGCCCGTCCAGGGTCGTGGCGAGCTTGAGGGTCACGTACGGGCTCCCCCGGCGCACGGCCACCAGCCACGGGCCGAGCAGGCGCTCGCCCTCGGCCTCGCGCAGCCCCGCGGCGACGCGCACCCCGGCCGCGCGCAGGCGCTCGCCGCCGCCGGTCGCGACGGGGTTCGGGTCCCCCACGGCGTACACGACCTCCGCCACGCCCGCGTCCAGCAGCGCCTGCGCGCACGGCCCGGTACGTCCGGTGTGGTTGCAGGGCTCGAGCGTCACCACGGCCGTCGCGCCGCGCACGTCCACGCCGCGCTCGCGGGCGTCGGCCAGGGCCGCGGCCTCGGCGTGCGGGCTGCCCGCGCCCCGGTGGAAGCCCTCGGCGAGCACCGCCCGGGGTGCGTCGTCCACGGGGCCGGGAGCGGCGGCGTCGGGCAGGGAGTCCAGCGGCCGGGGCGCGGGTCCCAGCAGGACGGCGCCCACGCGCGGGTTGGGGCCGTGCGCGGGGCCGCGCGCGGCCAGCTCGAGCGCGCGCACCATCGCGGCGTCGATCGTCAGGGTGGGCCTGGCGCCCATGCGTCCTCCTCCCGGTGAGCACGATGCTCCGGGGTGAGGGGTCGGCGACGCCACGGGGACCCCTGAGGGTCCACGGACGTCACGACACCACGGCACAGGGCTCCGCCCCGCGCCGCCACGTACTTCCTCCCATCCGGACTTTCACCGTCGGTCCTGGAGTTCCACCAGGTCAACCACGCCGAGGCGTGGGTCGCGGACTGTCACCGCCGGCTCGGAATTACACCGACCCCGGAGCACGTGTGTGCGTACTGCTCATGCGCTCGAGCCCGGACCCCGCCCACCGAAGGTGCGCACCGGGCCCGGCTTCTCGTCTCCACCCAGCATGCCACACCGGCGTCGGCCGGCAGGCACGCGGCCCCGCCCGTCCCGCGGGCTGGACCGATGTGAACGGCGTCAGTGCGCGTGGCCCTCCGCGAGCGCCCGCAGGGCCGCGATCTCCTCGGGGATGTTCTCCGCCCCGTAGACCGCGGAGCCCGCGACGAACACGTTGGCGCCGGCCTCGGCCGCGCGCTCGATCGTGGCGCGCGAGACGCCGCCGTCGACCTGGATCCACACGTCGAGCCCGGCCTCGGACACCGCGTCGCGGATGCGGCGGATCTTGGGCAGCGTGCCCTCGATGAAGGACTGGCCGCCGAACCCGGGCTCGACCGTCATGACCAGGAGCATGTCGAACTCGGGCAGCAGGTCCAGGAACGGCTCGACCGACGTCGCGGGACGCAGCGCGAGGCCCGCGCGCGAGCCCAGGCGGCGCAGCTCGCGCGCCAGGCGCACGGGGGCCGTGGCGGCCTCGGCGTGGAACGTGACGGACGCGGCGCCCGCCTCGGCGTAGCCCGGCGCCCAGCGGTCGGGGTCGGCGATCATGAGGTGCGCGTCGATCGGCACCGGGGACACCTGGACCAGGCGCTCGAAGATCGGCAGACCCAGGGTCAGGTTGGGCACGAAGTGGTTGTCCATCACGTCGACGTGCGCGTAGTCGGCGGTCGCGATCGCGCCCAGGTCGCGCTCGAGGTTCGCGAAGTCGGCGGACAGGATGCTGGGGGCGATGAGTGCGGACATGGGCACCAGCCTAGAGGGCGCCCGCGCCCCCTGCGGAGACGCGGAACGGCCGGGTCGGGTGGCGAGGGCCACCC
>NZ_JBHXBO010000229.1:0-6471 GCF_042726775.1 Oerskovia sp. NPDC060287 | reverse complement strand
GCTTGTTGTCGTCGTCGGCCGCGTCCGAGACGCGGAACTCCGAGATGTCGCCCGAGGCCTTGAGGACCTCGACCTGCTGCTGCATCGTGATGAAGGCGGTCACGCGCCACGGGTTGGACAGGGAGGCGTTGGAGAAGCAGAGCTTCTTGCCCCCTTCCTTCGCGTACTGCGCGGTGTCCACGTACTCGGGGTCGATCGCCTGCAGCCACGGCTGGTCGGTCGGCCCCTCGGGCACCGCCGAGCGCTGCGCGAGCTGGCGCTCGTAGTCAGCCTGCACGAACCACTGGCTGTTCGCACCGGACTCGTCGGCCCCGGCCTCCTCCGAGGCCTGGCCCCCCGCCTCGGGGACCGCGTCGGTGGGGGCGTCGGTGGTGCACGCAGCGGTGAACAGCAGCGCCGCGGTCACGGCTCCTGCCATGAGAACTCGAGAAGAACGCATTTCCTGCTCCTGATGATCGAGACGTCGTCGTCTGATGGATGCGCTGGACGATGGTGCCGAACGGGGTGATGACGGCAGCGGCGAGCCGCCCGGCAGTAAACGGGCACGCCACGTCGAACGGGGGTGTTCGAGGGTGTTCTCCGGTCTCCAGGCAACGGGCTCGGCACCGAGCCCGGCCGGGAGAAGATGCAGGTCCTGCTCTCAGGACCTGCGGGGTGCCGCTAGGCGTTCGAGGCCTTCGCGGGACGCCCCAGGACAGGGGTGCCGAGGAGCGACAAGAGCTGGGCCCTGATCCGGAGCTCGCTCTCCGGCGCACAGGACTGCGGCCGGAACAACGAGATCTGCTTGATGCCCTCCATCGCGGAGAACATCACGCTGACCGCGCTGTCCACGTCGTCGCACTCGAGCTCTCCGGCACCGACCGCGCGATGGGTCAGTCCCAGGAAGTACCGTTCGGCCTCGTCCAGGAAGCCCGCCCAGCTCGCACGGACGTCCTGGTCGTAGAGCGCCTGCGCGACGATCTCCATCGTGAAGACACGGTTCGCATCGTCCAGCAGGCAGCTGCGCACCGAGTACTCCACGGCGGCCTCGACCTTCGCGAACGCTCCGGTCGACTGCTCCGTCGCAGCGGTGATCGCCTCTCGCCACAGGCGGTAGTAGACCCCGCACGCCGCGAGCACGACCTCCTTCTTCGAGGAGTAGTGCCAGTACAGGCTGCCCTTGGTCACCCCGGCGCCCGCCGCGATCGCGTCCATGTTGACCCCGGCGATGCCTCGCGTCGAGAACAGCGTGAACGCTGCGAGCGCGAGCTCGTCGGGCTTGGCAACAGTGGGCGAGGACGTCGGCATGACGCCACCCTACCTCCTTCCATACTCGCCGGTACTGAGCAGGGGTGCTCCCGGTCGTGCACCTGCCGACGCACGACCGGGGAACTCAGGCGAACGCGGGCACGCGCTCGGTGAACCCGGCCGCCGCGACCTCCTTGCGGAGCCACGACAACGAGTCCGCGAGCATCGGCCCGCCCTGCCCTTCGCACTCGATGCTCAGGACGCCGTCGAACCCGTTGTCGCTGAGCTTCGCGAGGATCTGCCGGATGTTCTCGGCGTTCACGCCGTCCCCCGCGGCCACGTGGCTGATCGCGATGCCCGTCGCGCCACCGCGGACCGAGTCGGCGAGCGACTGCGAGACGTCCTTGACGTGCACGTGGTCGATCTTGTCGAGGAAGCGGTCGGCGAACCGGACCGGGTCGTTGCCGGCGATGAAGGTGTTCCCGGTGTCCAGGTTCAGGCGCAGCCACGGCGAGTCCCCGCAGAACGCGAGCATCTCCGCGAGCCAGTCGGCCCTGGTCGTGAAGTACCCGTGGACCTCGATCGTCACGACGACCTCGTGCGCCTCGGCGACCCGGATGATCTCGCCGTAGCTGCGCTTCATCAGGTCGAGGGCCTCGCGGTCCTCGAGCCCCTCGGGCTTGTGGAGCCCGTCGGTCGTCGCGACGCGGGGAGAACCCGCGAGCGCGGCCCAGGCGATGGCCTTCTGCACGTACGGGACGCCGACGGTGAGCCCGTCCCGGCCCGACAGCGGGTAGGCCGCGTCGATCTGGGAGAACTCGACGCCGTACCGCTCCATCTTCTTGCGGAGCAGCGCCGGGTCCTCGAGGAGCGAGACGTGCGGGAAGTAGCCGAGCCCGTGGATCCAGCAGGCGCCCTCGATCACGCCGGGCTCGATGTAGTGGACGTCGTTCTCCTGCGCCCAGGCCAGCGCCTGCTCGAAGGACTTGTGGCTGGAGTTGAAGGCATCGGTGTGGAAACCGATTCCGATCTGTGGCATGCGACCCCTCCATCGGGATAGAACGTACTGGTCAGTGCGGATCTGAGATCCAGTTCTGCGGGCCTCATCGTTGAGATTCCCTCAGGCCATGCAGCCTTGCACGTCTTCACCATACTGACCAGTATTGCAATGTGGTGCCGCTGACACTAGCATCACGATCACGTTCTGACGACCACCGATCAAAAGTCGCCAGATCACCGCACGAACAGATCGCAGGGGCCCGACGCAACGGAGCGGACATGAGGGAGCACAGATGAGAACACGTAGAGGGGCGGCCATCGCGGCCTGCCTGGCACTGTCGACGGGACTGGCCGGGGTGCTGACCGCACCGGCCGTCGCCCACGAGGGGCACGAGCACCCCGAGAACCCGGAGTTCAAGGCGCTGATCTTCTCGGAGACGGCCGGCTTCGTGCACGACTCGGTCCCCGAGGCCAAGGCCATGTGGGACGAGCTCGCGGCGGAGAACGGTTTCGAGGTCGTCCAGGCGACCGACTCGACGCTCTTCACCGACGAGGGGCTCGCGGACTTCGACGTGATCGTGCTGGCCCAGGCGTCCGGGGACGTCTGGAGCCCGGCCGAGGAGAAGGCCTTCGAGAAGTACGTGCGCGGGGGCGGCGGCGTCGTCGCCATGCACAACCCGCTCGACATGGAACCGGGCTTCCCGTTCTACCGCTCGCTCATCGGCACCGAGTTCACCGCGCACTCCGCGGCCGGGACGCCGGGAGAGATGACCGTGGTCGACCGCGAGCACCCGTCGACCGCAGACCTGCCCGAGCGCTGGGAACGCGACGAGGAGTGGTACGGCTTCACCAAGTCGGTCCGCGGCGACAAGCACGTCCTTGCCCAGCTCGACCCGACGAGCGTCCCCACCTCGACCCCAGGACGCATGCTCGACCACCCTGTGACGTGGTGCTCGGACTACGAGGGCGGCCGGACCTGGGTCACCTCGGTCGGCCACTCCAAGTCGTCGTACAGCGAGGACAACGTGCGCAAGCACGCCCTCGGAGGCATCCGCTACGCGGCAGGCGTCGAGCCCGGCGCGTGCGGCGGCACGGTGTGGGACAACTTCGACAAGGTGCCGCTCGACACCAACACCTCGGCCCCCTGGGGCATCGCGGTCGCGGGCGACGGCCGCGTCTTCTTCACCGAGCTCGTCCGCGGCCAGGTCCGGATCTACGACCCGGAGCTCAAGAGCACCGTGACGGCCGCGACGATCCCCGTGTACGGGGGCGGCGAGGACGGCATGCTCGGCCTCGCGCTCGACCCGCAGTTCGAGCAGAACGACTGGGTCTACCTCTACTACTCCCCCCAGGACGGCGGCTCGGTCAACCGGCTCTCCCGCTTCACCATGGACGGCAACACCATGAGGCTCGACTCCGAGGTCGTGATGCTGGAGATCCCCGCCGGCCGGGACGACAAGGAGATCGGCCACACGGGTGGCACGCTGCGCTTCGACGGTCAGGGCAACCTGTGGCTCTCGGTCGGCGACGACGTGGTGCCGTTCGAGTCCTCGGGCTACACCCCGATCGACGAGCGTCCGGGCCGCGCGCACTTCGACGCCCAGGGCACGTCGGCCAACACCAACGACCTGCGCGGCAAGCTCCTGCGCATCACCCCCGAGCCGGACGGCACCTACTCCGTCCCCGAGGGCAACCTCTTCCCCGAGGCCGAGGACTCCGCGGACAAGACCCGCCCCGAGATCTACGCGATGGGCTTCCGCAACCCGTTCCGCTTCACGGTCGACGTCGACGGCACGGTCTACCTCGCCGACTACGGGCCCGACGCCGGCAGCGCCAACCCGAACCGTGGCCCCGCGGGCTACGTCGAGTGGCAGTCGATCAAGGCCCCGGGCAACTACGGCTGGCCGTACTGCCACGCGAACAACATCGCGTACAACGACTTCGACTTCGTGACGAGCACGTCGGGTGCGAAGTTCGACTGCGCCAACCCGGTCAACACGTCCCCGAACAACACCGGGCTGACCGAGCTCCCGCCGTCGATCCCCGCAGAGGTCTACTACTCGTACGGTGCCTCGGCCGAGTTCCCGCAGCTCGGCAGCGGTGCGGGCGCCCCCATGGCCGGGCCCGTCTACCACTTCGACGAGGCGCTCGACTCGGACCGCAAGTGGCCCGAGTACTTCAGCGGCACGCCCCTGTTCTTCGAGTGGGGCCGCAACTTCATCAAGGAGTTCCCGCTGGCCGCGGACGGTTCGCTGCTCGCGATCAACCCGGTGCTCTCGAGCCAGCAGTTCCTCTCGCCGCTCGACCTGCAGTTCGGGCCCGACGGCGCGCTGTACCTCCTCGAGTGGGGCGGCGGTTTCGGCCGTGACAACCCGAACTCGGGCCTGTACCGCGTCGACTACGCCGCGGACGGCCGGGCCCCCACGGCCCAGGCCACGGCCGACGTCACGACGGGTCTGGCCCCGCTGTCCGTGACGTTCTCGAGCGAGGGCACCCTCGACCGTGACGGCGACGAGCTCGAGTTCGCCTGGGACTTCGGCGACGGCAGCTCCTCGACCGAGAAGAACCCGACCCACGTCTACACGACCAACGGCAACTTCGAGGCCCGCCTGACGGTCACGGAGAAGACCGAGTCCGCCAAGACCGGCACCGCCACGGTCCCGATCGTGGTGGGCAACACGAGCCCGGTCGTGACGATCACGGCTCCGCCGAACGGCGGCTTCTTCCGCTGGAACGACATCCTGCCGTGGAAGGTCGAGGTGACCGACGCCGAGGACGGCCAGATCGACTGCAAGGACGTCACGGTCCAGCCGGCCCTGGGCCACGACGAGCACGCGCACCCCACGCTGCCCGTCAACGCGTGCGAGGGCGAGGCCTCGACGATCCTCGACGAGGGGCACCTCGAGGCGGACGCGTTCTGGGTCATCGACGCGCGCTACACCGACAAGGGCGGGGCTGCGGGCGTCCAGCCGATCACGACGAGCGCGACCAACGTCTACCGCCCCACGCGCTTCCAGGCGCACTACTGGGACGAGGTCAAGGGGGTCGCGGTCGAGAACAACGCGGCGGCCGAGCTCGGTCAGTACGTGGGCGACATCCAGGACAACGACTGGCTGCGCTACGAGGACATGAACTTCCAGGGGATCGACGCCGTGCGCTACCGCGTGTCGGCCGGCCCGGAAGGTGGCGGCCGGATCGAGATGCGCCTGGGCTCGCCGACCGGTCAGCTCGTGGCCACGACACCTGTGAACAGCACGGGCGGATGGTTCACGTTCAAGGAGACGGAACCGGTGCCGATCAGCGCCCCCGCCGGGACGCACGACGTCTACCTGGTCTTCCGCTCGAACCCCGGGGTGAACTGGTCGATGACGCTCGACGTCTTCGAGGCCGTCGGGTCCGGCGTCGGCGTCCCGCCCGAGGGCGCACCCCGCCAGGACACCTCGACCCAGGGCGACTGGATCGGGAAGTACGGTACGGCGGGCTACTCGATCCCTCAGGTCGGGACGCAGCTGCCCCAGGGCGTCACGGTGGCTCCGGTCACGGGGACGCAGGCGTACACGTGGGAGCAGAGCACCGCCAAGCGCTCGGCGCTCCAGGTCCCGCCCGACGGCGCCGCCCGGCGCGCGTCGACGTGGTTCGGCGCCGGGGCGTCGGTCGACGTCACGGTCCCCGAGGGCTCGGTCTACGACCTGTCCGTCTACGTCAACAGCCACGACACGGCGAGGACGCAGAACGTCCAGGTCCTGCGAGCCGACGGCTCGGTCCTCTACCCGGCGTTCTCCGTCGCGGACAACGCGGCGGGCGTGTGGCTCACCTACCGGATCGAGTCCTCGGTCCGGGTCAAGGCCGACAAGGTGACGGGCCCGAACGCCGTGATCGGCGGCATCTTCCTCGACGAGCCCGACGTCGAGCAGCCCGAGCTCGCCGTCACGGCGACGGTCACCCCGAAGTGCGTCGCGGGGCGGGCGACGCTCACGGTCCGCGCGGTCAACGGTGAGGACGTCCCCGTGGACGTCGTCGTCGAGACCCCGCACGGCCGCAAGACCTTCGCGGGCGTGGCTCCCGGGAAGTCCGCCCAGCAGTCGTTCGCGACCCGCGCCGCGAGCATCCCGGCCGGCGAGGTCACCGTGACCGCGACGGGCGACACAGGATCCGGCCCGATCACCACGCAGGTCGTGGCCGGCTACGAGGCGGTCGACTGCGGCTGACGCCTCACGGGACCGCGCGCGTCTTCCACTCCTGAGG
>NZ_JBHXBO010000228.1:0-6474 GCF_042726775.1 Oerskovia sp. NPDC060287 | reverse complement strand
CCCCATGCCGGTGGGGACGAGGGCCGAGCCTCGCTCGCGGCAGGGCCGCTAGGAGAGGACCACGACGACGGACGTCGCCCACAGCAGGTCGTCGAGGTAGACCCGGACGCGTGGCGAGTCGTCCTCCTCCGCCGCGACGACGACCCGCAGCGAATCGTCCGTGGCCTCGAGGACGATCCTTCCGCGTCCGCCCTCGAACCGGCCGTCGAACACCAGGCTCAGGTCGG
The DNA here is from genome assembly GCF_042726775.1 of Oerskovia sp. NPDC060287. NCBI lineage: Bacteria > Bacillati > Actinomycetota > Actinomycetes > Micrococcales > Cellulomonadaceae > Oerskovia > Oerskovia sp. NPDC060287. The sequence continues at coordinate 6,247 of NZ_JBHXBO010000228.1, read as the reverse complement.
CGACCAGCTGCCGCGGCGCCTTCGCATCGAAGACGACGACCGTCACGGGGCCGTCGACGGCGCTCTGGACGACGACGTAGAGCGAGTCGCCGTCGTGGTGAACGGGCCCAGCAGTGGGGTCGAACGTCTCGTGGACGGCCCTGCTCCCGTCCTCGGCGACCACCAGGAGTCCCTGCTCGAAGAACGCGTCGAACGACGCAAGGAACCTCTTCTTCCCGAGGAACATCCTCGGGAGATCGGTCGATCGCACAGCAGCACTCCGCTCCTCCGGGCCTCGCGCAGGGCTGCCTCAGGCTCCCGGAACATCCTCCCCCGCGAACGCGGCCCGCAGCGCGGGCATCTCGAGCTTGATCATCTGCATCATGACGCCCATCATCCGCGCCACGGCCGCCTGGTCGTCGGACTGCGCGAGCTCCTCGAACTCGACGGGCACGACCTGCCACGACAACCCGTAGCGGTCCTTGAGCCAGCCGCACTGCGACTCGGTGCCGCCGCCCGAGAGCAGGGCGTCCCAGTAGTGGTCGACCTCCGCCTCGTCCTCGCAGCGCACGATGAACGACACGGCCTCGCTGAACGGGAACAGGTGGTCGGGGCCGCCGTTGATGAGGTTGAAGGGCTGGCCCTGCAACGTGAAGTCGATGGTGACCAGGGTGCCGTCGGGCATCTTCAGGGAGTCGCCGACGGTGCTGTCGGGGAACACCGAGGTGTAGAAGGCCACGGCCTCCTCGAGTCCTCCGTTGAACCACAGGCTCGGGACGATCGGTCTCATCGCTCTCCTCCTCCCGCACGGCGCGCGGTGCGTCGCACTCTTCAGGTCCGACCGGCCGGGACCGGCGAACTCATCGGTCGGCGCACCCGGTCAGGCGCGGCGGCGCGGCGGGCGCGTCAGGCGGCGGTCCGCAGGAACGTCCCCAGCGCCTCGACCACGAGCAGGTGGTCGTCGCGCTGGGCCAGGCCGGACACGGTCACGACGCCGATCACCCCGACCCCCTCGACCCGCAGCGGGAACGCCCCGCCGTGGGCCGCGTACTCCTGGAGCGGCAGCTCGTGCTGCGCCGTGAACGTCGTGCCCCTGGCCTTGGCGCGCAGGCCCATGAGGTACGACGACGCACCGAACCGCTCGACCACGCGCACCTTGCGCTGGACCCAGGTGTCGTTGTCGGGCGTGGTGCCCTCGGTCGCGGCGTGGAAGACCTGCTGCGGCCCGCGGCGCACGTCGATCGTGATCGGCAGCGTCCGCTCCGCGGCGAGCTCGACGAGCAGGCAGCCGAGCCGCCACGCGTCGTCGTGCGTGAAGCGCGCGAGGACGAGGTCGCGCTCGTGCTGCTCGGCCTCGGCGACGAGGCGGGACAGGTCGGTGTTCTCGGGCTGGTCGTGGGTCATGGCGTCAGCCTGGCACGCCGCGGCACGTCACGCCGAGGCCTTCTTGCGCGTCGTCTTCTTCTTCGCAGGTTCCTTCGCCGAGGCGGGAGCCGTGCTCGAGGCGGCCTGGTCGTCCGAGGCGCGTGACGCCGTCGGGCGCTCGCTCTTCTTCCTCGTGGTACCCGACGGCGCAGCCTCCTTCGCGGGCTTCTCGCCCTTCGCGTCGCCCGACCTCTTGCCGCGCGAGCTCTCGACGCTGCGGCGCAGCGCCTCCATGAGGTCGATGACCTCGGCGCCCTCGCCGCCCTTCTCCTCCTGCTCGCCGAAGGTCTCCTCGGTGCTGAACGTGTCGCCCGCCTCGATCTTGGCCTCGATGAGCTGACGGAGCTGGGCCTGGTAGTCGTCCTGGTACTCCTCGGGCGTGAAGTCGGCCGCGAAGGACTCGACGAGCTGCGACGACATCGCGAGCTCCTTCGCGCTGACCTTCGCCGGCTCGTCGAGCGTCGGGAACGCGGCCTCGCGCACCTCGTCGGCCCACAGCAGCGTCTGCAGCACCAGCACGTCGTCGCGCACGCGCAGCGCCGCGAGCCGCGTGCGCTGACGCAGCGCGAACTTCACGATCGCGGTGCGGTCGGTCTCCTCGAGCGTGCGGCGCAGCAGCACGTAGGCCTTGTTCGAGGAGGAGTCGGGCTCGAGGTAGTAGCTGCGGTCCAGGAGCATGGGGTCGATCTGGTCGGTGGGCACGAACTCCACGACCTCGACCTCGCGGCTGCGCTCGGCGGGCAGCGACCCCAGGTCCTCGGCCGTGAGCACGACCGTGCGCTCGCCGTCGTCGTACGCCTTGTCGATGTGCTCGTACGCCACGACCTCGCCGCAGACCTCGCACCGGCGCTGGTAGCGGATCCGACCGCCGTCCTTGTCGTGCACCTGGTGCAGCGGCACGTCGTGGTCCTCGGTGGCCGAGTAGACCTTGATCGGCACGTTGACGAGACCGAACGTGATGGCACCCTTCCAGATGGCCCTCATGCCTCCATGGTGCTCCCGGGGCCGGGGCCTGGCGAGTCGTCAGACCATCTGGAGCCGGTGGTGCGGTCCGGCGGGGAGCTCGACCTCGATACGGTCGCCGGCGGCGACCGGCCCGCCCCGCTCGACCACGGTCATGATCCCCGCCTTGCGGATCACGTCGCCCTGGCCGTCCGGCAGGACGAGCCGCTTGAGCAGGCCCGGACGGAAGTCGTTGATCTGCTGGCACGGGTTGCGCAGCCCCGTGACCTCGAGGACGACCGTCTCGCCGAGGTGCAGGCGGGTGCCGCGCGGCAGGCCCAGCAGGTCGACCCCGCGCGTCGTCACGTTCTCGCCCAGGTCCGCGGGGCCGACGTCGAAGCCCGCCTCGGCCAGCTCGTCGAACAGCTCGGCGTGCATGAGGTGGACCTGGCGCAGGTTGGGCTGGGTCGGGTCGGCCCGCACGCGGCTGCGGTGCTTCACGGTGTCCCCGGCGTGCGCGTCGCCGACGACGCCCAGCCCTTCGACGACCTGGACGCTGGAGCGCAGGTCCTTGCTGAAGTCGTGGGCAGGGCTCGAGGCAACGGCCACGACGTGGGGCACGGGATCGGTCACGGGGCCATCATGGCGCGCTCGCGTGCGCGGTGGCGAGGTGGTCCGGCGCTCGGGCGGGCCGGCAGGGCGTCGGGTGCGGTCGCCGCGTGCGGGGCGCCGCCCAGCGCGGAGCGCCGCTTGTGGGCGGCGCCCGGCATCATGGGCGCATGGCCGGCACCAGGTACGAGTTCGAGGCGGAGCTGTGGCGATGGACCGCGCGCAGCGACACGTGGGTCTTCGCGGCCCTGCCCACCGACGTCAGCGACGAGATCGCCGACTCCCCGCTGCCCCCGGCCGGGTTCGGGTCGGTCAAGGTCGAGGTCACGCTCGGCGGCTCGCGCTGGTCCACGTCGGTCTTCCCCGACGCCGAGCGCAGGACGTTCGTGCTGCCCGTCAAGGCCGCGGTGCGTCGGCGCGAGGCGGTCGACGTCGGCGACACCGTGCGGATCGCGGTCGAGACGCTGATCTAGCCCGCGGCCGGGGCGTCGCCCGGTTCCACGGCGGCCGGCACCCCGGATGCTCCCGCGGCACCCATCGCCCCCGGCTTGCCCCGCAGGTAGGAGTCGAGCAGCTCCCACGAGGGAGCGAACGGGCTCGCGCTCTTTCCCTCGGGGTGCTCGGTCGCGGTGTCGCGCGAGTGCTGGAGCACCTCGTCGTGCAGGCGCTCCATCTTCTCGTCGAGCTCCGAGGCCGCGAGCGAGGCCTCCTTGAGCTCGTCGAGGAGGCGCTGCGGGACGGCCTTGTCGTACTTGTAGTAGATCTTGTGCTCGAGGCTGGCCCAGAAGTCCATGGCGATGGTCCGGATCTGGATCTCGACGACCACGGGCTGCACCCGGTCGGACAGGAACACGGGCACCTCGACGATCAGGTGCAGGCTCTTGTACCCGTTGCCCTTGGGGTGGGAGATGTAGTCGCGTTCCTCGAGCACCACGAGGTCCTGCTGCGCCGCGATCATGTCGCGCACCTTGTAGATGTCGGACACGAAGCTGCACGTGACGCGCACGCCCGCGATGTCGAAGATCTCCGCACGCAGCGCGTCGATCGTCAGGTCGACGCCTTTGCGCCGCGCCTTGGCGAGCAGCGACTCGGGCGACTTGAGCCGCGAGGACACGTGCTCGATCGGGTTGTACTCGTGGGCGTACGCGAACTCGTCGCGCAGGATGGTGATCTTGGTCATCACCTCGTCCATGCCGAACCGGTACGTCATCATCAGCCGCGTGAAGTGCTCCCGCAGGGCCCGTAGCTCTGCCCCGACCTGGGGTTCACCGCTCATGAGTTCCTCGCTGCTCGTGCTGACACCGACCATCTACCGTCGCACACCGCGCACCCCTGGAGGGACCACGTCCGCCCTCGCCCCCGGGGCGTCTCACGTCCTGGCGGGGCGCACGACCCGTGCCGCTGCCCGTCCGCAGGCCCAACGGCCCCGTTCTCCGGGACCTACGTCCTGACCTGCCGGAACACTGTTGACGCTGTGTCAATAGCGGTCCTAGCGTCGGAGTCATCAGCTCGGGAAGGAGCCCAGATGACCGACGCCACGAGGCCCAGACGACGCCGTTCGGCGCCCGAGGTGCGGGCCGAGGAGATCGTCCTCGCGGCCCGCGAGCTGTTCGCCGAGCAGGGCATCGCCCACACCTCGACCAAGGACGTCGCCGAGCGGGCCGGCGTGGCCCGGGGGCTCGTCTACTACTACTTCCCCGACAAGGACGCGCTCGTCGACGCGGTCCTCGAGGGGTACGTGGCCGAGTTCGTCGAGGCCGTGCACGCCTGGGACGCCGCCCGCGAGCCGGGCAACATCGACAAGGCGCTCGTCGACTGTGTCGCGATGTTCCGCACCCACCTGCGCTCGGTCGACCCGCTGCGTGACGACCTGCAGCGCGCCGAGCACACGGGGCTGTACAACCGGTTCCTCGACCGCGCCGTGCGCGCGGTCGTCGAGTGCGTCGAGGCCACAACGGTCGAGGCCTACGCGGCCCGGCACCAGGTCCGCATCGAGCACGTGCCCGAGACGTTCTACGTCCTGGTCTACGGCCTCGTGGGCCTGGCCCGGAACTGCCCCGAGGTCGACGACGCGGTGCTCGTGACGATCGTGCGGCAGGCGCTGCACCTCGAGGGGGCGCGGGCCGATTCCGAGTGACGCGACAGCACGGACCACACCGGTGCGCCGGGGTCCGCGCCCGTCCACCTGGCGCACCTCCCCCACCCGCCGGGACGACACCTGCCGTCCCGCCGTCCTGAGAAAGGGAGCGACGTGTTCCTGTTCGACTCCATCCCCTGGCAAGCCGCCGTCATGTGGTTCGTGGTGCTCGCGGCCCTCGTCGGCCTCAACGAGCTGGTCCGCTGGTCCAAGACCGCCGCGATCGGGATCTTCATCGTCCTGCCGGTCCTGCTGACGATCTTCGTGTGGCCGCACACCGCGGGCGCCGGTTCCTCGACCGGCACCTGGTTCCACTGGGTCAAGGTGTACTCGGCCCTGGCCGGGTGCATCGGCTTCATGCTCATCCGTTACAACCCTCGCATCGCGGCCATGAAGTACGCGTTGCTGTTCCCGCCCGCGATCCTGGGCCTCAACATCCTCGAGGCCGTGATCCGCGACTTCCAGGTCTCCGGCATGCACGGCATGGTCGACGGCGTCTTCATGGTCGGCGGCTCGTGGAACATCATGAACGGCGTCGCGGGCATCCTGAACCTGCTGACGATCTGCGGCTGGGCCGGCATCTACATCACGCGGGACCGGTTCAAGGACATGGTCTGGCCAGACATGATGTGGTTCTGGATCATCGCGTACGACCTGTGGAACTTCGCGTACGTCTACAACTGCGTGGGTGACCACGCGTTCTACGCGGGCGCAGCACTGCTCATCAGCTGCACCATCCCGGCGTTCTTCCTGCGCAAGGGCGCCTGGCTCCAGCACCGCGCTCACACGCTCGCGTTCTGGATGATGTTCACCATGGCCGTGCCGACGTTCGTGTCGGACTCGACCTTCGCGGTCGACTCGTCGCACAACCCCACGGCACTGTTCGTCGTGAGCCTGGTCTCGCTCCTCGCCAACGTCGCGGTCGCGGTCTACCAGGTCAAGGTCATCGTGACCAGGCGGCGCAACCCGCTGCGCGACGAGCTGTTCACCGACCACAAGTCCTACCAGGAGCTCGCCAAGGACCGTCCCGCCCCGAGCCCCGTGGCGGCAGCCGCGGGCAGCGTGACCACCTGAGGTCCTGCTCTGCGCTCACGACGGACGGGTCGTCGCTGTCGGAGAAGCCGTGGCGCTTGGCGTGGGCGAGCAGCTCGGGGG
>NZ_JBHXBO010000227.1:0-6496 GCF_042726775.1 Oerskovia sp. NPDC060287 | reverse complement strand
AGCCACCACAGTTGTGGTGGCTACACGAACAACACCACCCACCCCCGGGGGAGACCCTGGCCCGGGTGGCGACAGGTAGCACGAGCGCCACGAGAACCATCCTCCTCTCAGAGCGAACCCAGGCTCCAGGGCCCCAGGGTCGTACCCGCCTCACCCCAGCCCGCCCTGCACCTGCCCGGCCCGTCCCGCACCCGCCCGGTCTCAGTCCCGGACCCGGACCCAGACCCGGACCAGCCACCAGCCGCAGCCCTCAGCGCTCGGGGACCGGGACCAGAGCCCGCACCACGCCCCCGGACTCGGTGTGCACCGTGAGAGAGCCGCTGTAGCTCTCGACGACCTGGCGCACCTTCCGCATGCCGTACCCGTTGTCGAGCGCGTCCGTGTGGTGGTGTGCGCGCGACCGTCGTCACGGCTTCTCGTCCGAGGTCCAGCGGTTCCGCAGGCGCCGTCGTGGCGCGCGTGGACGCGTGTCGCGCGCCGCCGTCGGACCGTCGGTGCGCCCTGCTCCTCGACAGCGGGACGCCGCGGAACGGCCGGCTCTGACCACTCCGGACAAGGTCTCTGCCACTGACAGCGCGCCTCTTCGCCGTGCTCGATCTCTGAGCCGTCGACAGTTTGTGCGTTGAAATCGACAGGTTGTGCAGAACGGGCCGGAGGGTGCCGACGGGCGCGCTGTGATGGGGGCGCTGGGCTCCGGTGATGGGACACGACGTGTGCCAGAGGAACCGCAGCTTCGCACAGGCCGGGCACGACGGGGACGTCTACCCGGCCCACGCGATCGATGTTGCCACGAGGGGGCATCTAGAGCGCGGCAGCACTTGAAGAGTCGAAGGAGACACACACGTGTACACCCGCAAGCGCGACGAAATGGGATGTCGATGAAGACTACGGCGGCACGACGAGGCCAGAAGATGACCAGAGGGGCAAAGGGCGCAGCGGCGCTCTCGGCGATCGCCCTGATCGCGGTTGCGGGATGCACCAGCGGCACCCCCGACGAGAACGAGACCAACAGCTCCAGCGCCTTCACCACGCGTGAGGTCACGGACGGCAAGACCGAGTTCGTGGTCGTCACGAACCCCGGCGACGGACCGGTCCTCTCCTACGGCGCGGACAGCGGCATCGAGCTCCTGACCGAAGAGGTCGACGGCAAGAAGCTGGCGTTCAAGGACATGAACGCCAACGGGACCCTCGACACCTGGGAGGACTGGCGCGAGACCGCCAAGGACCGCGCGGCGGCCCTGAGCGAGGAGCTCTCGATCGAGCAGATCGCCGGCCTCATGCTGTTCAGCTCGCACGAGCGTTCCCAGGTGGACGGGCTCACCGACGCCCAGAAGGAGTACCTGAAGGACTCCAACCTGCGCAACGTGCTGCACGCCGGTGCGAGCGACGCCGAGGCGACGGTCAAGTGGGCGAACGCGATGCAGGCCTACACCGAGACCCTTGCGGCTGACGGCACCCCGTACGTCCCCGTGAACTTCGCCTCCGACCCGCGCTCGACGGCGGGCTCCGGCGGCTACAACGCCGAGGGTGCGGACATCTCGCGCTGGCCGTCGAACCTCGGTCTCGCCGCGACGTTCAACCCGGAGCACACCAAGAACTTCGGCGAGATGTCCTCGGCCGAGTACCGTGCGCTGGGCCTGACGACGGCGCTGTCGCCGCAGATCGACCTCGCGACCGAGCCGCGCTGGCTGCGTGTCGGCGGCACGTTCGGCGAGGACGCCGACCAGAACACCGAGCTCGCCGCAGCCTACGTCGACGGCTACCAGGGCAGCGAGGGCACCGACGAGTGGGGGCCCGAGTCCGTCAACGCGATGATCAAGCACTGGTCCGGAGACGGCCCCGGTGAAGGTGGTCGCGAAGGGCACACCGACGCCGGCAAGTACGGCGTCTACCCGGGCGACAACATCGCGGCGCAGCAGCAGGCGTTCCTCGGCTCGCTCGACTCCGCCGCGGTCATGACCGCCTACTCGATCGCCCTCGACGCGAACGGCGAGCCGAAGTTCACCGACCGCATGGGGACTGCGTACGACCAGGACCGCATGGACCAGCTCCGCAAGGACGCCGGGTACGAGGGCGTCGTGGTGACCGACTGGGGCGTCATGAGCGGCGCCGACGACGAGGGTGAGATGTTCGGCATGGCCTGGGGCGCCGAGGCGCTCACCCCGGCCGAGCGCTATCTCAAGGTGCTGGGCACCGGCCACGACATGTTCGGTGGCGTCAACGACGCGACGCACATCCTCGAGGCCGCTGACCTGTGGCAGCAGAAGTTCGAGGCCGGAGAGCTCGAGGAGGACGCGCTGACCCGCTTCCAGGAGTCCGGTGCGCGCATCCTCACGATGTTCTTCAACCCGGGCCTGTACGAGAACCCGTTCCTCGACCTCGAGCAGTCGAAGGCGACCCTGGCGAGCGACGACAAGGTCGAGGCGGGCTACGCGGCCCAGCTCGACTCGGTCGTCATGCTGAAGAACGACGGCGAGACCATCTCGGCCTCCGACGCCGCGGCGTGGAAGGACAAGACCGTCTACATCCCGCGCAACTTCAACACGGGCTTCGCGAGCGCGTTCGGTCCCGGCGAGTACACCGAGGCCCCGAGCATCGACGTCGAGACCGCTGAGAAGTACTTCGGCAAGGTCGTCACCGACGAGGCCGTGACCGACGCCGAGGGCGTCGTGACGAGCTACACCGCTCCCGACCTCACCGACGTCGACCTCGTCCTCGTGGGCATGGACTCTCCTGACAACGGCGGCAACTTCTCCAACATCGGTCACGACCTGGAGAACGACACCTGGTACCCGCTGTCGCTGCAGTACCGCCCGTACACCGCCGACGGTGAGAACGTCCGCAAGGTCTCCCTCTCGGGCGACATCCTGGCCGACGGCACCAAGCAGAACCGCTCGTACTTCGGCAACACCTCGAAGATCGCGAACGAGTCCGACCTGGATGCGTTCGTCCGGGCCCAGGACGCCATCGCGGCCAGCGGCAAGGACATCCCGGTGATCACCGTCCTCAAGGCGATCAACCCGGTCGTCCCGGCAGAGTTCGAGGCCGCGTCCGACGCGATCGTCGTGGGCTTCGGCACCTCCGACGAGGCGCTCATCGAGGTCGCGCTCGGCCTCTACGAGCCGCAGGGCCGCCTGCCGATCCAGTTCCCGATCGACATGAACACGGTCGAGGCACAGCTCGAGGACGTCTCGAAGGACATGACGCCCTACACCGACGCCGACGGCAACGTCTACGACTACGGCTTCGGCCTGAACTACGCGGGGCCGATCACCGACTGACGGCACCGCACGGGCAGCCGGCGGTGAGTGCCGGCGGCTGCCCGCGTACCGGGGCGCCCCGTGGGCGCCCCGGTACACCCGTACGGCCGCGGGACGTGCTCGTGGCCAGAGAACATCAAGGAGCAGAAGTGAAGCAGAACAAGGTGCTGACCACCGGTCTCGGCGTCGTGCTGGGCCTGACGGGGCTCTTCGGGCTCACCGCCTGCGGGAGCGACGACGGCGCATCCGGGGCGAACACCTCCGCGGAGCAGTCCACCGACGTCGACATCAAGGAAGACCTCGAGAACGCCAAGACGGCTGTCACGGACGCCCTGGCCGAGGACGACTCCTGGGCCCAGATTATGCTTGCCAGCGACGTCAAGGCGCCGACCGTCAAGTACGGCCTCCTCGTGGTGCCCTTCGTCCCCTCGGAGGCTGCCTCGCGCGTCCAGGGCACGGTCGACATCAAGGACGGCAAGTTCACGATCGAGGGCGACTCGGCCGCGACCGGCCAGACCTGGCAGATCGACCAGGACGGAAAGATCTCCGAGGTCTCGGAGTAGCTCTACGGAGCACCGCCCGGTCCCTGGCCAGACGACGTCCGCGGGACCGGGCTGTCGACCAATCACGACGAGACGCTGGCAGTGCGTCACGTCCGCGGCGCAAGCCGGCGACCCCCATGACCTGATCGCTGCCCGCACTCGAGGAGGAATGCAGTGAACGCCAAGGCGAACAACGCCGACCGGCAGAAGAAGCCGATGTCGAACAAGAAGTACCTGTGGATCTGGGCCCCCGTGCTCGCCACGGTGACCGTCGTGACGGTCGTCGCGAACGTGGGCCTCAACGTCGCCGGCGGCTGGGTCTCGTCCCAGTTCGGGTCCGGGACGTACGAGTTCACGAACGCCGAGGAGTCGGCAGGCTGGGACACCGAGTACTACACGGCCGACTTCGACAGCATCGAGGACGTCGACGCAGCGGCCAAGACCCTCGTCGAGGAGATCGCGGCCGGCGGCATCGTCCTGGCGAAGAACGAGGCCGGCGCCCTGCCGATCGCTCCCAGCGCGCGGGTCACCATGCTCGGGCGCGCCGCGGCGGACCCCGTGTTCGGCGGCTCGGGCTCCGGGTCGGTCGACACGAACTCGGCCGTCACCGCGCGTGACGGGCTGGAGAACGCCGGGTTCGAGGTCAACGACCAGGTCTTCACCACGATCGAGGCGTTCGCCGCCGAGAACCCCCGCGGCTACATCGAGATGGACCGCCCCGACATCTCCAGCTACTACGTCGGCGAGCTGCCGGTGAGCGAGTACGAGGCACAGGCGGCGTCGTTCGAGCAGTACTCCGACGCGGCGATCGTCTACGTCGGCCGTCCGGGCGGCGAGGGCGGTGACCTCACGCAGGACATGGCGGACTGGGACGAGAACGCCGAGCCGGGCCAGCACCAGCTCGAGCTCAACAAGGACGAGCGCGACCTGATCGCCCTCGCCAAGGAGAGCTTCGAGACCGTGGTGGTCGTGGTCAACGCCTCCACGACGGTCGAGATGGGCGACCTCCAGGACGACCCCGGGGTCGACGCGATCCTGCTCGCCGGCTCGCCCGGCGCGACGGGCCTCGACGCGCTCGGCGACATCCTGGCCGGCGACGTGAACCCGTCCGGTCGCACCTCGGACCTGTGGGCCGCGGACTTCACGGCCGACCCGACGTTCGCGAACTTCGGCGGCTTCGTCTACGACAACATCGAGGCGTCGTTCCCCGTCCCCGCGATCGAGAAGGCCACGTCCAACGCCACGCTGACCCCTGACGCACCGTTCGTGAACTACGCCGAGGGCATCTACTTCGGGTACCGCTACTACGAGACCGCGGCGGCCGAGGGCTTCATCGACTACGACCAAGCCGTCGTCTACCCGTTCGGGTACGGCCTGAGCTACACGGACTTCTCCTGGAAGGTCGTCGCCACCGAGGCCGGCGCGGTCGACGGGAAGATCTCGGTCACGGTCGAGGTCACCAACACCGGGACGACCGCTGGCAAGGACGTCGTCGAGCTCTACTACAGCGCGCCGTACACGGCCGGCGGCATCGAGAAGTCGGAGGTCGTGCTCGGCGGCTTCACGAAGACCGGTCTGCTCGAGCCCGGCGCGAGCGAGACCGTCACGATCGACCTCGCGGTCGAGGAGATGGCCTCCTACGACCACCTCGACGAGACCGCGTACGTCCTCGAGGCGGGCGACTACGCCATCACGCTGCGCACCGACTCCCACACGATCGCTCCGGGCACCGAGCCGATCACGTACACGGTCGACTCCGACGTCGTGTACTCCGGCGACAACCACCGCTCGACGGACCTCGCCGAGGTGACCAACCAGTTCGACGACGTCTCGGCGCAGTTCAGCTCCGAGCCGACCGACGGCAAGATCCTCATGATGTCCCGTGCGGACTTCGCGGGGACCTTCCCGAAGGCCCCGACCGCGGACATGCTCGTCGCGGACGAGGCCGTGCAGGCGGGCTTCCAGCCCTGGGACGCCGACGCCGCAGCGGCCGCGTTCGACGGCGAGATGCCCACGACCGGTGCGCAGACCGACCTGACCCTCGTCGACATGCGCGGCCTCGCGAAGGACGACCCGAAGTGGGACGAGCTGCTCGACTCGATCGCCGTCGGTGACATGACGAGCATGCTGCTCAACGGTGCCTACCAGACGGCCGCGATCGGTTCGATCGCCAAGCCCCAGACCGTCGAGCCCGACGGCCCCGCCGGGTTCTCCTCGTTCATCAACTCCTCGATCAACGGCGTCGCCTACCCGTCGGAGTTCCTCATCGCGCAGACGTGGGACGTCGAGCTCGGTGCGGCGATGGGCGAGATGCTCGGCAACGAGGCGATGTTCAAGGACATCAACGGCTGGTACGCCCCGGCGATCAACCTGCACCGCTCGCCGTTCGGTGGTCGCAACTTCGAGTACTACTCGGAGGACCCGTTCCTCTCCGGCGCGATGGCGACCTCGGTGGCCAACGGGGCCGCGAGCAAGGGGATGTACACCACGCTCAAGCACTTCGCGCTCAACGAGCAGGAGACCAACCGCGTCAACAACGGCATCGCAACGTGGGCGACCGAGCAGACGATCCGCGAGATCTACCTCAAGCCGTTCGAGATGGCCGTCAAGAACATCTCCATGGACGTTCAGTACGTGTCGGACGCGGAGGGCACGATCTCGGAGACGACGATCGGCGCGGGCGGCATCATGAGC
>NZ_JBHXBO010000226.1:0-6558 GCF_042726775.1 Oerskovia sp. NPDC060287 | reverse complement strand
GTCTGGGAGAGATCCTGACCCCCGTCAGCCGCATCTCGTACGGCCCCGGAGGTCACGGCGCTCGGCACCCCACGAGTCGGAGCGTCGAGGGGCTAGAGCTTGAGCCCCAGCACGTAGCCCTGCGGCACCACCAGTCGCTCGAAGCCGAGGTGCTCGTAGAACCCGATCGCCGACGCGTTGGTCTCCGAGACCCCCAGGTGCACGCCCTGGACACCGCGCTCGCGCAGCGCGTCGAACAAGGTCTCGAGGAGTCGCCGACCGTTGCCCCCTCCCTGCGCCTGCGGGAGGAGGTCCACGTGCAGGTGGGCCGGGTACAGGTCCACCACGTCCTGCTCCGCGGTCCCGGGCGAGTGGATCTGTGCGACGAGCCCGGCGTCCGGGGACTCGGCCGGGAAGGAGTCGAGCGGGTACCGCTCGCGAAGCGTCGGCCACCACTCGCGCTCGCAGCGTGCCTCGAACTCGCGGGTGTCCGCAGCGCCGATCACGTACCCGACCGCTCCCGTGCCGTCGTCGACCACGAACGCCAGGTCCGGCTCGAGCGCCAGGTACGCACCGAGGTAGACCTCACCGAGCAGACGCGGGTCGCGGTACCTCGCGGTCGCGTCGCCGCCGTCGGCCCCCGTCCGCAGGCAGATGTCGTACAGGCGGTCGACCTCGGCGAGGTCGGTGACGCGAGCGGGGCGCAGTGGGAGCGAGGCCATCGTGGGAGCGACCGTTCAGGAGCAGGGACGAATCAAAGACCGGGCCAGACAGTAGTGCCGAACCCTGTGCGGGGCCAGCGCATCGGCGGGGGCCGGCGCAGGGCCCGGCGTCAGCCTTCTGCCGGGGCTTCCTCGGCAGGGACCTCTTCGGCGGGGACGTCGGCTGCGGGTACCGGCGGGACGTAGGCGGCCCGCGGGGTGAGGGTCTCGACCGCCACGCAGTCCTTGCGGCTCTCGAGCGGGACCGCTCCGTCGAGACCGACGAGCTCTTCGTCGACCAGGTTCTCGAAGTTCTTGCCGAGGACCACGTCGACCGTGGCGTCGGCCCGGTCGTCGAGGACGAGGATCGGGGACGGGTAGTGGGCCGCGAGCGTGTAGGCCTGAGCCACCCCTGCCAGCCCGTACGAGATCTGCGTGGCGTCCTGCGTGATGTTCTTGCCGGCGGTGTCCTCGAGGTCTCCCAGCAGGACGACCGTGAAGCCGCGGTTGGTGAGGATCTCCTGGTTCGCGGCGCCCAGGCCGCCCTTCCCGGTGCCGTTGAAGACGCGTACCTGGACGTCGGCGTACGCGACGGGCAGCGTGCCCTCGGGCAGGCAGGGGGACTTGACGTCGGCGAGCTCGCCGTCGACCTGGATGGTGGTGAAGCCCTTGTTGAAGGGGGCGTCGACGGCGCCCGTGTACACGGCCAGCGCACCGATGCCGGTGATGACCAGGAAGGCGACGAGCAACCCGAAGATCACGGCCTGGCGCTCGTGCATGCGCCGTCGTCGGACGGTACGGGAGTGGTCGGGGCCGGGCTGCGTGGTCACGCCAGCAACTTACCCGACCGCAGGGGCGTTGAGCATGAGCACACGGGCGTGCAGGATGGCACGTTGCTGAAGAGCCGCCCTCACGGCACGGTGCAGCCCGTCCTCGAGGTAGAGGACACCCTGGTACTCGACGACGTGCGCGAAGAGGTCACCGTAGAACGTCGAGTCCTCCGAGAGGAGGGTCTCCAGGTTCAGGGTGCCCTTGGTCGTGACGAGCTCGTCGAGCCGTACCTGCCGCGGCGGGACGCTCGACCAGTCCTTGGGCGTCACCAACCCGTGATCGGGGTACGGGCGCCCTTCGCCGACGGCCTTGAAGATCATGCGGGTCAGTCTAGGGCGGGCGCCGGGCGCGAAGGGCTGGATGTCACCCGGTGCTCGACAACTCCACGGGCCCCGCACATCCGCTCCAGGGCCGGGCGGTGCGCCGCGCTCACGCGCCGCTCACGTCCCGACGCCTGAACCCGACGTATGCCAGAGCGACGAGCGCAGCCGCCACTGCGGTGAGGGCGAGCACCGGGCCGAGGGCGAACGGGTCGAGCGGGACCTGGGGCACGTGGGTGAAGGGCGACAGGTCGCGGACCCACTGCGGAAGGCCCAGCAGCTCGCCGAGCTGCCCGACGACGAGCACGAGCGTCACGATCCCCCAGCCCAGCGCGACCAGACGCGGCCACCAGCCGTAGAGGGCGAGCACGAGGCCCGCGACGACGAGGGCCGCAGGCACCTGCACGAGCCCCGCGCCGACGGCGTCGCCGAACGCCGCGCCCCACCCGCCCGACACGAGAGCGTGCCCCAGGCCCATCATGAGCCCCGACCACAGCGGGACGGCGACCACGCCGACGACGGTCAGGACGACCGAGGCCGACAGGTAGCGATTCCGTGAGACCCCGGTCGCGAGGACCAGCTCGGCCCGCCCGGACGTCTCCTCGGCGTGCAGCCGGGAGACCGAGGTCACCGCGAAGGCCGCGGCTGCGATCCCGACGAACCCCATGATCGCGACCTGGAAGACCTGGGCGAGCGCACCTGCCCCGCCGAGCTGCTCGATGATCTGCTGCATCTGCGGCGACGACCCCGCGATGTCGTCGACCGAGTCCAGGAGGAACCCGACGAGCAGGCAGTAGGCGCCCACGCCCAGCGCCCACGAGGCGACGCCCGGGAGCTGGATCCTGCGCGCGATCGCGAGAGGGCTGGTCAGCGAGGACGACCCGGCGGGGCCGGGGCGAGGCTGGACGAGCCCTGCCCCGAGGTCGCGGCCGAGCGACGTGCGCGCCGCGACCGCCGCGCACACGACGAACAGCGCGAGGCACAGCAGCGCGGGTCCGACGGCGTTCGCGCCGAACGGGTCGATCTCCTGGACCCAGCCGACGGGCGAGACCCAGTGCAGCCAGTCGGCAGACGGCTCGATGTCGGCGACGCCGCGCAGCGCGTACCCCGCGACGAGCAGCAGCACGCCGATCGTGTTCGCGGTCCGCGAGGACGTCGCGACCTGGGCACAGACCGCCCCGATCCCCGTCCCTGCCAGGCCGAGCGCCGCGAACTGGAGGCCGAACGCGACGGACGAGGCGCCGTCGGCTCCTTGGGCCACGAACATCGCGGCCATGAGCGCGCCCGTGAGGACCGACATCCCGGCCGCGACGAGGACACCCGTCGCGAGCGGTGCGAGCGACCCCACGTGCGCCGCGCGCACGAGCTCGAGCCGCCCGGTCTCCTCCTCCTTGCGCGTGTGGCGCACCACGGTGAGCACCGCGAGCACGCCCAGGACGAGGATCATGAAGAGCCCCACGCGCCAGGCCGTCGTCGAGGCGACCGACCCTGTGTGCTCGAGAGGGCCCAGCAGCGCCAGGAACGCGCTGTTGGTGCCCATGCTCGCGGCGAGCTCGTCGCGCTCGGCCTGCGTGCCGTAGACGGTCGCGACCGACGAGTACGTCACGGCGACCATGAGCAGCACGACGACGACGTACACGGGCAGGAGGACCCGGTCGCGCCGCAGCGCGAGCCGCACGAGCGACCCCGTCCCGGCGAGCGCGCGGTGCAGCGACAGGGGCGGGGCGGCGGTGCGGGCCGGGGCGGTCGACGGGGACGCGAGCGCGGTCATCGCTCGGCCTCGCCCTCGAGCAGGGCGAGCTCGTCGCCGTACTGCCGCAGGAACAGCTCCTCGAGCGAGGGCGGCTCGATCGTCAGGCCGTGCGGCTCGAGGTCCGCGAGGGCGCGCGTGACCTGGGGGAGCGCGTCGTCGTCGACGTGGAAGGTCAGGTGCGACCCGTCGACGGTGAGGTCGTGCACGCCGTCGAGCGCATCGAGCGCGGCGGTCGAGGTGGCTCCCGGACCGACGGTCACGACGACCTTGGAGCGCGTGAGGTGGCGCAGCTCGCGCAGCGTCCCGGACTGCACGGCCCGGCCGCTGCGGATGATCGTGACGGTGTCGCACAGCGCCTCGACCTCGGCCAGGATGTGGCTCGACAGCAGGACCGACGTGCCGCGCGCGGTCGCCTCGCGCACGCAGTCCTGGAAGACGGCCTCCATGATCGGGTCGAGGCCCGACGTCGGCTCGTCGAGCACGAGCAGCTCCGCGTCGGCGCTCAGCGCCGCGACCAGCGCGACCTTCTGCCGGTTGCCCTTGGAGTAGGTCCCGGTCTTCTTGGTCGGGTCGAGCTCGAACCGCTCGAGCATGCGGGCCTTGCGGCGTTCGTCGACCGCCGCGCCGCGCAGGCGCAGCAGCAGGTCGATCGTCTCGCCGCCCGAGAGCTGGGGCCACAGCGTGACGTCGCCCGGGACGTAGGCGAGGCGTCGGTGCAGGGAGACGGCGTCACGGAACGGGTCGCCGCCCAGCAGGGTCGCGGTGCCCGAGTCGGGGCGCAGGAGGCCGAGCAGCACGCGGAGGGTCGTGGACTTCCCGGCGCCGTTGGGTCCCAGGAAGCCTGCGACCTCTCCGGCGCGGACGGTCAGGTCCAGGCCGTCGAGCGCCTGGGTGGTGCCGAAGGACTTGCGCAGGTCGTGGATCTCGACGGCCGGTCCGCGGGTCGTGGCGGGGTCGGAGGTCGTGCGTGCTGTCGTGGTCATGGTTCCTCGTCGGGGAGGCGTGGGCTGGGAGGGAGAGCCGGTGCGGGCCGTCGTCGAGCGGGGGACGTTCGTGCCCGACGGCGTCGCTCGCCTCGGCGAGCGGGCGGCGGTCTCGTCGACCGGGGCGGCGGACGACCGCTCGGGCTACGGGGCCGGTGCTGCGGAGGCCCGCTCGTCGGGGGGCGGCTCGGCGTACCGGAGGTACGCGTCGAGGAGCGTGCGATCGGTCAGGAAGCCCTCGGTGAAGAGCTCGATCGAGGGCAGGCCCATGCGGTCGACATAGGCACGGACGATCGCGCCCGTGTCGGTGGGGTCCTCGGGCGGGTGCAGCGTGAGGTCGAGGAGGATCGTCCCGAGGGACTGCGTGACGAGGTACTGCGCTCGCGCGGTCTCGTCGAGCGAGGGCCTGATGGTGCCGGCGGCGACGCCGTCGGCGATGTACGCGGCGGCGTCCTCGACCATGCTCTCGACGAACGAGCGGGCGAGGTCGCCGCCCTCCTGGAGGCTGCGCAGCACGTAGCCGAGGACCGGGCCGTACTCCTCGACCGACGAGAGCTGTGCGAGGACGTCCATGGGGCTGCCTCGGGAGCCCGTCTCGTCGCCCAGGACGTTGCGCTTGTTCTCCCGGATCAGGACGAGGACGTGCTCGTCGCACGCTCGCCGCAGGCCGTCCTTCGAGCCGAAGTGATGGATGACGAGGCCCGCGCTGACCCCGGCGTCGGCGGCGAGCGTGCGCAGCGGGACGCGGAAGCCCTCGCTCGCGAAGCGGGCCAGGGCCGCGTCGCGGATGCGCGCGCGAGCCGTGAGGTCCGAGGGGTCGGCCGCGGGCTCTGCCGCGTCGACCGCGGGGGTGCGTGATGGTGCTGAACGCATGTTCAACACGCTAAACACCTGTTCAGCCCGGCACAAGAGGGACCGGCGTCAAGGAGTCGTCAAGGTCGAAAGGAATCGGGTCCGTCGCAGGGATGACGACCGAGCCCTTGCGTCAGGGGTACGAATCAGGGACGGACCAGGGGAGCCCCCGATGTGCGGGCGTCAGCCCCCGGCGTACCGTCGAAACATGAGCCACATCCTCGCCAGACCGCGCCGCGGCGCCGTGATCGCCGGTGTCTGTGCCGGCCTCGCCCGACGCTTCGACATCAGCCCGACGCTGGTCCGCGTGCTCGCGGTCGCGTCCTGCATCCTGCCCGGACCGCAGATCCTGCTGTACATCGTGCTGTGGATCGTCCTGCCCCGGGACCCGGAGTGAACCCCGCCTGAGGAACACCGGCGGCCGACACGTCCGCTGTGACCGTGCTCGGTGGGTTTTGTCCAGCGCCGCAGCATCGTGGCACCATCCGAGGGTGCGCTCCCACCCGACCCGAACCGCCCTGCTGCCCCTTGCCCTCGGCCTCGTCGCCGCGGCGCTCGCGGGTTGCGCCTCGTCGGCCTCGCCCGTCGCCACCGCAGCCGAGACCCCGGCAGCCCCGGCCACCGGACCGGCTCCGACGTTCGACGGCGCGACGACGGAGGGAGCATTGCTGCTGGCCGCGGCATCGGAGCTCGACGAGGCGATCCTGCCCGCGGGCTTCCGCTACGTCGAGACCGTCGACATCGATCTCTCGGGGTCCACGAGCTCGATCTACGTCCAGGGCCAGCCCGAGGAGCAAGGGCCCGGCCTGTACGTCTACGCGGTCCCCGAGGGCGTCGACGTCGAGTATCTGGGCGACGACTGGGCGCCCGAGCCGGTCCCCGAGCTCTCGGGCGACCTGGCCGTGACCGTGGTGTCCGACCCGGAGGGGCAGGATCGCTCGGTCGTGTCGATCGAGGCACCCCCTGCCGGGACGGTACGGCTCATCGGCGACGGCCTGGTCCGTGACGAGCTGATCGGGATGGCGGGGCGGCTGCTCGACAGCCTCGGCGACGCGGGCTGACGTCTCGACCGCCCTGGCCCCAGAGCTGGCGACTCGCGCCCCGCTCGCTGGCACAGGTGAGCGACGAAGGGCCCGCAG